>NZ_PNCT01000020.1:0-45943 GCF_005887365.1 Pseudoalteromonas sp. S3785
TATCAAAATCTGTTGCTGCAATTGCAGCTGAAGAAGAGGCAATTGCTAATAGTGCCATCGCTTTATTTAAATGCTTCATAATTTAATCCTTCAATATACAAGTTACTTAAGTTTAATAAGTCATATTTTTAAATTAATGATTTTCACATCCTTGTTATCCTTTTTCGTAAGCTCCCTTGCCTACTTAGGTTGTCATTGGCAACTCAGGATTGTTATCACATATTAAGCTTTTGAAAATTCTTCTTTTGATAACTCACCATTTTGGTCAGTATCTAATTCTGAGAACATGCTCATCAGTTTTGCATCAATAGATGCTTCTGATTTGCTGATTGTGCCGCTGCCATCTACATCTAACGTATCAAAATCTGTTGCTGCAAATGCTGCTGATGATGAAGCTAGGGCGATAAGTGCTAAAGTTTTATTAATGCTTTTCATAATATAATTCCTTCAAGTATATGTGTGCGATTAAGTGGTTTACTTTAAATCACGTTTGTTCAGTACAACCAGACTATTACAACTTAAATGCCAGCTTTTAAAACATTATATTTTTCATATAGTTAAAATAGCTTTCAGCGATTTTTAATAAATTGAGGCGATTTTTTTGTTGCAAACTAGCAACAAGAAGAATTACTGAATTTATAAGTTCAATTAATTCAATTAGTTACGCATAATAAAAAAGCTACAATTTTTAGCTTAAATTGCAACAGTGATAAGTTTTCAAGAAAGGAGGCTAAAATTTAGGTGTAAGGGGCGCTAAAATATAAAATTAGCTTACTAGTAAAAATCAGATATGTGATTGATTTTATAGTAATAAAAATTAATTTTTGTGTTTTTAAAAAAATTTTATGGTCATTAAAGTAAAAAAACGACCATTTGTTGCTATTAAGCGAAACCGCTTAATCTAATGGCAGCTCGAGTATAGCGGGATCAATAAAATGCTCTTTCATAAACGCCTTCATTTCCTCTTCACTGGCTAAAAGCTTAATACCGCAATTAACCCCCGCGGCGTGCGGCTTTACACTGCATATTTCGCCAGTAAATGCTTTATTGTTGGTATCAACCGTCACCGTACATTGCATATCTTTTATATTTTCGTCGCTTTGATCGTCGCGTACATCAAACATCACCCCGGTAAGCGAGATATCTTTAATCACCCCTTCAAGTACTCTATCGTCACTGAGCGTTAATTTTGCAGGTAATAAGGTCGGTATGCGTGTTTGCGCGCGCAAAGCAAATAACTGAACTTGTGTAGGGTAATTAATAAAAATGAGCCTAGTAGGATGTGAGGCTATCGACATCACCTGCTGCCTAAATGCTATTACTTGCCCACCACTGCCTTCTATAACCGCTCTTACTACGACCATTACACCGTCACGCAAATAATCATTAGCAGCAGGTAATCGTTTTGAACTTGGGTAATTTAAAATAATAAACTTGTTTTCTAGCAAACCAATAAACTCTGTTTTTACACGTTTACTACTAGTAGGCGTAACGATTTCCAAGTCGACTACTCGCCCTGTTGTTAACTGGTGTAATTTATCTAAATTAGAATGTGGCATGCCTGTTCCTAAGCATCATTTATATATTATTACCCACGCCAAAAGGTCGGCGTAAATAGCACGAGTAAGGTAAATATTTCTAAGCGACCAAATACCATGGCAATCGTTAATAGCCATTTAGCACCATCGCTCACTGCCCCATAGTGCGATGCAACATCACCTAAGCCCGGGCCTAAATTATTTAAACACGCCGCTGTAGCCGAGAACGCGGTAATGTTGTCCATACCGGTTCCCATTAGCGCCAGCATTATAATAATAAACACCAATGCATACGCTGAGAAAAACCCCCATACGGCTTCGACTACTTTATCGGGTAAGGCTTTACGACCCAGCTTAATAGAGTATATAGCGCGTGGGTGCACTAAGCGGTTAAGCTCACGTATGCCTTGTAGGTATAGTAAAAACACGCGTACGACTTTCATACCGCCACCGGTTGAACCTGCACAGCCACCTATAAAGCTCGAAAAAATAAGTAATATAGGCAAAAACAACGGCCATGTGGAAAAGTTGTCAGTAGCAAAACCGGCTGTGGTACTCATAGAAACAGCCTGAAACAAGGCTTGGTCGAGTGTTTCATCGCCATCGGCAAATATTTCGTTAGATGAAAGCACGGTAAAACAAATCACCACCAGCGCTAACTGTATAAGCAAAAACACTTTAAATTCGGGGTCGCGAATGTACACCTGAATATTACGACTTGCTACCGCAGCGTAGTGCAACGAAAAGTTAACCGCAGCAATAATTAAAAAGAATACACAAATAAAGTTAATGACAGGGCTGTCGAAGTGCCCTATTGAGGCATCGTAAGTAGAAAACCCGCCAATCGCCACGGTAGAAAACGCATGACATATGGCATCAAACCACTCCATTCCTGCCGCCCAATATGCCAACATGCACGAAATAGTTAGTGACACATAAATGTACCAAAGGTGCTTTGCGGTATCGGCAATGCGGGGGGTCATTTTTGAATCTTTTACAGGACCTGGGATCTCAGCTCGGTATAACTGCATACCACCGACCCCAAGCATAGGCAGTATAGCAACAGCAAGTACAATGATACCCATACCGCCAAACCACTGTAATTGCTGGCGATAAAACAAAACAGACTTAGGCAGGTATTCAATGCCGGTAAGTACAGTGGCGCCTGTGGTTGTAAGGCCCGAAAAGGCCTCAAACACCGCATCGGCCATAGATAAGTTAGGCTCTTGTAAAAAAATCAGCGGTAACGATGCAAATGCCCCTAGTACCAGCCAAAACAGGACAACAATTAAAAAGCCTTCGCGCGCTTTTAAGTCGCCGTTTTCATGCCTGTTTGGGTAATAGGCTGTTAAACCAATTACCACACTAAATATAAACGCTAATACAAAAGGAACACCACCACCATCTTTATAAAATAAAGACACCACCGCAGGTGGCACCATGGTAATACTAAACAGCGCAACTAGTTGGCCAAGAATTTTTATGATGGTACGAAATTGCATGTAGCTTATCGCTTTTATTATTAGTAAGTATAAGTGTGTAAGTTATTGTCTTACTCTTTGATAGTTAACTCAACTGCGCCATGGCTTAAATCAAAAATATCTTTAATGGCCTGATTAGCTTGGCGACTATCAATAGTAATAACCCATTCAATATTAGCAGTAAATTGTTTTTCTATATTAAGTACTTGATAGTTGGTTTTTAACAACTGCTCTATAGCGCCCTGCATGCTGTATTCACTTTGGCCAACAATCTCGATACTTGGTACTTTTGTTACCGTTTTTAGCTGCGAAAGTGCGTTATTTAGCGATCCGCCATAGGCACGCACTAACCCTCCAGTACCAAGCTTTATACCACCAAAATAACGGGTAACTACTGCAGTAATTTCGCCAAGTCCAGAGCCCACCAGCACATTAAGCATGGGTTTTCCTGCAGTGCCATTTGGCTCGCCATCATCAGAAAAACCATAAACATGGCTGCCACCTGGGTTACCCGCTACGTGGGCCCAACAATTATGACGTGCATCGGGGTACTTTTCTTCAATGCTTTTAATAAAGGCTTTAGCTGCCTTAAGGTCTGGTGTATGCGCAATATGCACAATAAAGGTGCTCTTTTTTATTTCTTCTTGATGAAACACATCAGCAGCCGGGTATTTATATTCAGACATAATTAAAGCTCAATTAAAAATGGGGCCAAAAGGCCCCTTTGTATTCGCGTATTTTAGCGCGTATTAGCGAACTCGTCTTTATTAGCTTAGTCGAGCGCTAAATCTCGAGTCATATTTTCTAGGCTGTCCTCGTGAACAATAATATTGTCTTCAATACGAATACCGCCATATGGTTTTAACGTCTCGATTTTATCCCAGTTAATAAACTGTTTACTGTCGGTTTGCGCTAAATCACCTAATAACGAGTCTATAAAGTAAAGCCCTGGCTCAATAGTAAACACTTGGTTTTTCTCTATTAAGCGCGTGCAGCGTAAAAATGGGTGCCCTTCTGGCGATGGCTGGTGCGTGCCTTTATCATCACGCATAAAACCGCCCATATCATGCACCTGTAAACCCAGGTGGTGGCCCAAACCATGAGGAAAAAACGTTGAAGTAATTTTACGCTCAATAATTTCTGTGGCAGGTAAGTTTACAATATTGAAGTCACTCAGTACTTGGGCAATACGGTTATGACAATCAACGTGTAAATCGCCATACAACATGCCTGGCTTTAAGGCGTTGCCTAGCTCAATTTGTATTTGCGTCATTGTTTGTACTAGCTCAGCAAACTCACCCTGCTTTTTAAAGTCGTATGTACGGGTAATGTCTGCGGCATAACCATTAAAGTTTGCGCCAGCATCGATTAAAAACGAATTATGAGTAAGTGGTGCTGTTGGCTCAAAATGCGTGTAATGCAAAATAGCGCAGTTTTCGTTAAGTGCAACTATATTGCCATACGGCATTTCGTTTTCGCTTTGGCGTGTAGCTATAAGGTACGCTTGTTGAATATCAAATTCGCTACCACCATTGTAAAAGGCATCGCGTGCAGCTTTGTGCCCATCTACCGCAATACGGTTAGCTTGGCGTAAACATTCAAGCTCGTACTGTGTTTTATAGGCGCGGTTATAGTGAAAATAATTAAGTACTGGCTCTGGATTCATAATACTAAAACCTAGCGCTTGTGCTACCTCTAGGTATTCGCCCATGTAAGCATACTTAGCCTTATCGTAAGGTAATAGTTTTTCAACTTGATCAGGCTGTAGCAATAATTCAATATCAAAGTACTCAGCCCAAAAATCGCGTGGCTCATCGGGCACTTTGTGCCAAAAATCAACTGGGCGGTAAAAAATAAGCTTAGGTTTATCGCTTCCATTTACCACAATCCAACAATGTGGATTATCAATAACAGGAAGCCATGCTTTAAAGTGTGGATTAACTTTAAATGGGTAATACATGTCGTCTAAAAACTGGCGCTTAGCTTGGCCTGAGTGAATAACTAAACCCTCTAGCCCTTCACGGTCACAAATTGTACGCGTACGTTGTTGTAATGTGGCAATATGCTCTGCATATAAAACGGCTAATTTATCCATTGTTAATCCATCTGTTAAATTTAACTTGCTTTGAGTCTACCACTTAAACGTAAAGCGCTCAAAAAAGGGGGATATTTAACATGCAAATATCCCCCTAATACTTATACCCATAGTGTTAAGTTATTAGCCCTTTATTTAGCACGCTCGAATGGCTAAATATTTAAGGCTATTAGTATTACATAATTTACCCACCCATTTTCATATTGAGTAACGGCGCGAGCACGTTTCCTTCTCGGCCCATTCGGGTGTGGTAAACTTGGCGATAAGCAAACACGTTTTTTACGTAATCTCGTGTTTCTCTATAGGGGATCAGCTCAACCCATAGCTCTGCGGGTATAGCTTCGTCAGGTAACCAACGTTTAATACGATGATACCCTGCGTTATAAGATGCCGTAGCGAGTATTTCATTGCCTTTGTTTTTCTTTTTCAAGTACTGCAAGTAACTAGTACCTAAGCGTATATTGGTTTTAGGTTGGTACAAACGCGTACTCGATACCGTCGCTTTATTAACGTATTCTGCCGTGCTAGGTAGCAGCTGCATTAAACCGCGTGCATTAGCATGGGATCGCGCATCGGGTGCAAACGAGCTTTCACGCCGCGCAATGGCAATACTCCACGCGGGATCTATTTTGTTACGCTTGCTATAACGTTCAAAAATATCTTGAAATGCAAACGGAAAACGCAGTTCGACATAATCCCACGCTTTTATTTTAGCTAACGTAAATATAACGTTATCGTGCCAATTGTTTTGCGCTGCAACTTTTGAGGCAGCCAGTTTTTCTTCGTCGGTAGAGGTATTGGTTAAGTAATTCCACTCTCGGCGTGCTGAAGTGAAACGCTCTAGTTCGTAAAGTGCTTTTGCGCGTTTAAAGCCCGGCGCATTCATCACTTTATCTACCAGTTTTTGGTCAACCTCTAAAGGGTGATTGTTTAAATCGACCGGCAGCCCTAAACGTGCCGCCGCTAAAAAACCATAATAATCACGATTTGTGGCTACTTTAGCCCAAATTTCGTCTGCTCTTTGTTGCTCTCCTCGCTTAGCATAGCTATAAGCCAGCCAATACTGCTGGCCTAAACTTAAATTATCTTTACCCGTAAAAAAAGCTGCTATGCCTTCCCAGTCTTGGGTTTTTAGCATATTACCAAGTTGCCACTGAATTAACTTTTTGTCTTGCCGCGCTTTTGGCACTTTATTAAGCCAAAAGCTGGCTTGCTTGTGCCCACTTGAAGCAAGCGATAAAGCAAACGTGTAATATAAATCTGCTTTTTCTTCGTCGCTGTAATTAAACATTTTTTCTAGCTTTTGCCAGGCCCTTAAAGCCAGCGCTTTATCGCGCCAAATTAGACGCTTAACTCCGTAAATGGCTATTTCACCTTCTTTTGCCGACTTATTTTTATACCGATATAGCCCCGCTGCTGCACTTGGGTCACGGCGTACTTTTAAATATAAATCGGCTAAGTAACGCTCGTTTTTAGGTAACAACGTTTTTAAATAAGGCAGTAAGCTTTGGGTACCGCCCTGCGCTGCAAGCGTTATGCGCTTCCATATACGCTCATTATTTAAATAGCCTTTTTTGCGCCATTGTGAAAATAACGAGTCGCATTCATTTGGTTGCGACTTACCCACCGTCCATAAATCGGTAACTTGATTAAAAATGGCTTTTTCTGGCGCCCCTAAATCAAGCTGAAAATCTAAAAACGTGCATGTTAGCGCTGCGTTAGACGTTTCTCGGTAGTTTTTAATATAAGCGGCTTTTTTGTTATTTTTTTCAAGATACTCCAACCATGCTTTGCGTACCGGCCACTCAAGCGGGGTATGTTCATAAATGGTTAGGTAACTTTCTATTTCGCTTTGATACTTAATATTAGGATGGCGTTGCCAATATGTTTTTTCGACATACGGCTTTAGCGGATGATCTAACCCGTTTATTGCTTCTTTAAAGTCTTGGTAACTTCCATAGCGCACTTTCTTTTCTGCATCTAAAAACGCGTCATTATCGATACTCGCTTGGGCAGAACTAAAAGGAAGAATAAAGGCAGCTGCCACAGCGCTTAATAAAATTTTTTTCATAATATCCTTTAGGTTTAATGACCTGTCAGGGTTAATAATTTCCAGATTGGGGCACTAAAACAATAATGAGAGTGCCTTTAATAAAATATGAACATCATTTAATTTACGCACTCATGATAATTAATGAGTACCTTTCGCACATTCCAGTACACCTTAGCACCAAACCAGCTATATTTTAACCAGCCGTTTGTAACCGAGTTAAATTTTTCGTTGCATTTTAATTTTAAAGCAAGCACACTGGTCGAAATGCAAACTCATCGTACCAGTCTTAGTTCGTCAACTAGGGAGAATAATAATGTTATATAAAAGCGATTCCTTTGAAGTTAGCTTCCTAAAGGAAAACATCGCCGAGTTTAAGTTTTGTGTTGCAGGCTCTGTAAACACACTATCTCAAAAAACTCTTTCAGATTGTGCAGCAGCATTAAAAGAATTAGCGTCTAATTCTGATATCAAAGGCATGATTTTTACCAGTGATAAAGACCACTTTATAATTGGCGCAGATATCTTCGAATTTTTACCAACATTTACTAAACCAGAAGAAGAATTAGTAACGTGGATTAAAAACGCAACCGACGTTTTTGACGCAATCGAAGACTTACCATACCCAACTCTTAGCGCTATAAACGGCTTAGCACTTGGTGGCGGGTGTGAGTGGGCACTTGCTACCGATTATCGTGTTGCAAGTGAAACTGCAAAAATGGGCTTACCAGAAGTTAAACTTGGCATAATGCCTGGTTTTGGTGGCACAGTGCGCTTACCACGCATTATTGGCGCAGATAACGCCATGCTTTGGATTACCTCAGGTAAAGAAAATCGCGCCGCTGAAGCCTTAAAAGTAGGTGCGTTTGACGCGGTAGTTAGTGCTGACAAACTTTTAGAGTCAAGCCTAGCAACACTTGAATTAGCAATTGCAGGCAAGTTAGATTGGCAAGCAAAACGTAACGTAAAACTTCAGCCACTTAAATTAAACCGTGTTGAGCAAGGCATGAGCTTTGCGATGGCAGAAGGTATGGTAATGGGTAAAACCAAAGGCCACTATCCTGCACCGGTTATGGCAGTTCGCACTATTAAAGCAGCGGCCAACTGTGAGCGCACCGAAGCAATGGCAATCGAAAATGCTAACTTTGCAAAACTTGCACGTACTAACGAAGCTGCTGCACAAACGGGCATTTTCTTAAATGACCAGTTTATTAAAGGTAAAGCACGCAAGCTTGCTAAACACAGCGATGTAGAAATTAAACAAGCGGCTGTATTAGGCGCGGGTATTATGGGCGGCGGTATTGCATACCAGTCTGCTTATAAAGGTACACCAATTGTAATGAAAGACATCCAACAGGATGCGCTTGATTTAGGTATGGGTGAAGCATCTAAACTACTTGGTGCAAAAGTTAAACGCGGCCACATGCCAATGGAAAAAATGCTGGCAACGCTTAGCAAAATTAAGCCAACGCTTAATGATGCAGACCTTCAAAACGCCAACATTATTGTTGAGGCCGTTGTAGAAAACCCTAAAGTTAAGCAAGCAGTACTAGCCGACCTTGAAAAGAACCTGCCAGAAGGTACGGTACTTACGTCAAACACATCGACTATCTGTATTGATTTACTCGCAGAAGTACTCGATAAGCCAGAAAACTTCTGTGGTATGCACTTTTTCAACCCAGTGCCAAAAATGCCATTAGTCGAAATTATCCGTGGTGCAAAAACCTCTGATAAAACAATTAACGCTGTTGTTGATTACGCCCTTAAACTTGGCAAGTCACCAATTGTTGTAAACGATTGCCCAGGCTTTTTTGTAAACCGTGTTTTATTCCCTTACTTTGCAGGCTTTAGCAAATTAGTTGTTGAAGGCGCTAACTTTGCAAAAGTAGATAAAGTAATGGAAAACGTATTTGGCTGGCCAATGGGCCCAGCTTACCTACTTGATGTTGTAGGTATTGATACAGCTTACCACTGTACTGGTGTAATGGCAGACGGTTTCCCTGAGCGTATGGCACGTGCAGAAAAAGATCCGGTGACTGTTTTTGCTAACGAAAAACGTTTTGGTCAAAAGAATAAAGCAGGTTTTTACAAGTACGAAACAGACCGTCGTGGTCGTCTTAAAAAATCAAGCGATGCAACAGCGGTTGAGCTACTAGCACCAATTACTGATGCACCGAAAGAATTTGATAAACAAGAAATCATTGACCGTTGTATGATTCCAATGATCAACGAAGTACTTCTTTGTTTACAAGAAGGCATTGTTGCTTCTCCTCAAGAAGCTGATATGGCTCTTGTATACGGCGTTGGTTTCCCTCCATTTAGAGGCGGCGCGTTCCGTTACTTAGATCAAACAGGTTTAGCTAACTTTGTTGCAGCAGCAGACAAATATGCTCACCTAGGTGCGATTTACCAAGTATCAGAGCAAACTCGCAAATGGGCCGAAGAAGGTCGTGTTTTCTATAAGGTGGAAGGTTAATATCATGAATAATCCAGTAATTGTAGATTGTATCCGCACACCAATGGGTCGCTCAAAAGGCGGCGTATTTAAAAACAAGCGTGCGGAAGACTTAAGCGCTCATTTAATGAAGGGCTTACTAGAACGCAACCCAGCAGTTGACCCTGCATCAATTGACGACATTTATTGGGGCTGTGTACAGCAAACACTAGAGCAAGGCTTTAACGTTGCACGTAACGCCTCGTTACTTGCGGGTATTCCACACTCTGTACCTGCTACAACCGTTAACCGTTTATGTGGCTCGTCAATGCAAGCATTGCATGACGCAGCACGCGCTATTATGACAGGCGCTGGCGACACTTACCTAATTGGTGGTGTTGAGCACATGGGTCATGTTCCTATGACTCACGGTAACGACTTTCACCCTGGCTTAGCAACTTCAATTGCACAAGCATCTGGCTCTATGGGTTTAACTGCAGAATACCTTGCGACTATCCACGGTATTAGCCGCCAGCAGCAAGACGAATTTGCATACCGCTCACATCAACGTGCACATGCTGCAACAGTTGAAGGCCGTTTCCGCCGCGAAATTTTAGCAATGGAAGGTCACGCAGCTGATGGTTCTTTAATTTTAGTTGAAGATGATGAAGTAATTCGCCCTGAAACAACGGTAGAAGGTTTATCTCAGCTTCGCCCAGTATTTAACCCGGCTTCTGGCTCGGTTACTGCGGGTACGTCTTCTGCACTTTCTGATGGCGCATCAGCCATGTTAGTAATGAGCGAAGAAAAAGCTAAAGAGCTTGGTTTACCAATTCGTGCACGCGTTAAAGCTATGGCTGTTGCAGGTTGCGATCCATCAATTATGGGTTACGGCCCAGTACCAGCAAGTAAAAAAGCACTTGCACAAGCAGGTCTTACTATTGATGACATTGACGTAGCAGAGCTTAACGAAGCATTTGCGGCACAATCACTGCCTGTACTTAAAGACTTAGGTTTAGCAGACGTGGTTGATGAAAAAGTGAATTTAAACGGCGGCGCAATCGCACTTGGTCATCCACTAGGTTGTTCGGGTTCGCGTATTAGCACCTCGCTTATCCACTTAATGGAAGACAAAAATGCAAAATACGGTTTAGCAACTATGTGTATTGGTTTAGGCCAAGGCATTGCCACTGTATTTGAACGTGTTCAAGACTAACTATTAGCTTAAACATGTAAAACCATCTTGGTGATTAAAAAGGCGAGCTAACCTATGTTAGTTCGCCTTTTTTATGCCACCAGCTTTTGCAGGTTTAAAATAAATAATGTGATCGGGCGTATTAAACTTATGCCAGATTATTTATTACTGTATTACGCTTACCCATTATGCGCAAAATAGTTAACCCACAGCTTTATTTGCGCTAAACTAACCGACCTAACCAAGCCGCGACTATTTTTACAGGTAACTTTTTATGAGCTTTGATAACCCCGATCACCAATTAGATGCCATGGGCCTTCGCTGCCCAGAACCTGTAATGATGATACGCGCTGCAATTCGTAAGATGAACGACGGTGAAACGTTATTAATTACCGCTGATGACCCATCAACCACTCGCGATATTCCAAGCTTTTGTACGTTCATGGATCACACGCTGGTGGCTAAAGATGTTGAAGAAGCACCGTATAGGTATGTGGTGAAGAAAGGGCTTTAAGGTTTGAAAGTTAGTTTAGTAAGTTGGTTTTTTAATATTTAACGCATCGTCAAGAGCATAAGCCATATGTAGGTTGGGTTCAGTTTTACGAAATCCAACTTGCTTTATCCCACCGAAATATTATTCATCATACAAAGTGCATGAATCACTATTGCAATCCCAATATTGGCTTAGTTTAGAATTTTTGACGTATTGATGAAAACTTGAAAATGGCCAATCACTCACTTTAATAACATGGTTATGTTTCACTGGGTTGTAGTGAATATAATTAATATGGTTGTTTAAGTCTTCTTCATCCCTAATTTTATGTTCCCAATAGCGACGCTTCCAAATCCCGCGCTCACCTTTGGCTATTCGACTTTTATTACAAAACTCTGTTGATGGCAGCTCTCTAGAAAAGCCTGATTTAATAAGTCGCCAACGCATTGCGTAATTACTATCACCTTTAGGTAATTGCCAAATAGCATGAAGGTGATCGGGCATGATAACAATTGCAATCGTCTTTATTGGATGCTTTTTTGCCACCTTTGAATATACACGGCGTAATAACTCTATATTTTCCACAAGCAAAGACTAAGATCTATCTTCTAAATTTACCGTAAAAAAATAACATGCGCCCGTCTCTAACATACGCTTATAACGCATATTTTTATCCATAAAATAAACAGATAAATAAGAGTATAGATTAGTTTTGTTAATTGTAATCAAGACAAGTTTACGTAACTCAACGAATTTGATAACCACCAGCGCAGTTCTATTCGCCGCATATGTTGGATTTCGTTTCACTCTACCCAACCTACTTAAAATCTACTTATCTTTTATAACGCTTTTGATTTACGACTGTAATTAGACTAACTAAGCTCATAAATTTGATTGTATGTTTATAGCAATCAATAAAAATTATTATTGATGTAGGTTGGTTTGAGTTTTACGAAACCCAACGTATTTGATAACCAGTAGCCCAGTTTTACTCGACGCACATTTTGGGTTTCGTTTCACTCTAACCAACCTACGATATCCTTGTCACAAATCTATATGCCCACTCGGGCAGCTAAAAGCTGACAGCTCCCAACTAATAGCTATTTCTTCGTTAACGTCACTTTCGGCTTATCATAATCACTGTAATCAATGCTTACTATGTACGTGCCTTTTATTGCGGGCGAGTAGCTAAAGTAATTATAAATAGTATTACAGTCTGCAAGTACGGGTTGGCCGAGCGTTAGTTTTTGCCCTGCTGGTTGGGCATCGCTGTAGCCGCAGTTGTAGCCTTCACTAAAATCGGCGTCGGCTATTTTAAATTCGTACACTTTACCCGGGGTACTAAATTTAACTTCTGCTTGGTAAAGCGCGCCGCCCACAGGCATAAATTGGTACTGAGGTTCTGCGTCCCAAAGCGTAAAGTCGCCTCTTAGGTAAATTGTTTTATCCAATTCTTGTTGTGGCAGCACATCGTTAATAGACACCTGGCTAGTACATGCGGTTAGTAAGCTGGCAATAGCAAGCGTTAAAATTCGTTTCATTGGCATCATTAATTGAAGTCCTTTGTTCTGTTAAAACTAAAAAGCCAGCAAAACGCTGGCTTTCTATTGGCTTAAGCAGTGTTATTTTTGCAGTACAGATATATCTGCAATATCTAAAAATAAGCGGCTTAACTGGCTTAATAGCGCAAGGCGATTTTGCTTTACAGCTTCATCGTCGGCCATAACCATGACGTTGTCAAAAAAGTTATCAACACTTTGACGGATACCGGCTAATTGGCTCAATGCCTCTTGGTAGTTTCCATCAGCGTAAAGTGGTGCAAGCTCAGTCGCAAATTTTGCCACTTGTGATGCTAATACTTTTTCGGCGTCGTCGCTTAATAAGCTCTCATCAACATCACCCTGGTTAGTAATATTGTTTTTAGCCAGAATGTTACCTACACGCTTATTAGCCGCTGCAAGCGCTTCTGCTTCGTCTAATGTACGGAAATGGCTTACCGCTTTAACACGGCGGTCAAAATCAACAGGTTTCGTTGGGCGACGTGCAAGCACAGCTTGAATTACGTCTACTTCAATGCCTTCATCTTGATACCATGCGCGGAAACGCCCTAGCATAAAATCAAATACATCCGTTGATACATTTAGATTAGTTAACTTATCGCCAAACAATGTTTGTGCTTTTGCTACTAGGTCTAAAATATCCAGTGGTAGTTCTTTTTCTACCATGATACGCAGTGCACCAATGGCTGCACGACGAAGCGCAAATGGGTCTTTGTCGCCTTTTGGTGCTTGGCCTATACCAAAAATACCCACCAGCGTATCAAACTTATCAGCAATAGCGACTGCACAGCTAATTAGGTTTGTAGGTAGGTTATCACCTGCAAAGCGTGGCATGTATTGCTCGTTTTGTGCAATAGCTACATCTTCTGCCTCGCCATCAAAGCGTGCATAGTGCATACCCATTACACCTTGTACGTCGGTAAATTCCATTACCATTTCGGTCATTAAGTCAGTTTTACTTAATAGGCCGGCACGTTTTGCAAGGTCTTTGTCGGCACCTAGTTGCTCTGCAATGTAGCCAGCAAGTTCGCTAATACGTACAGATTTATCTTTAAGCGTACCTAACTGCTTTTGGAATAAAACAGTATCAAGTGACTCTAGTCGGCTTTCTAGGGTTTTCTTTTTATCAGTCTCAAAGAAGAACTGCGCATCAGCTAAACGTGGGCGCACTACTTTTTCGTTACCTGAAATAACCACGCTTGGATCTTTACTTTCGATGTTAGATACAAACAAAAACTTATTTAAAAGTTTGCCATCTTGATCTAATAGCGGGAAGTATTTTTGATCGTCCTTCATGGTGTAAATTAGTGCTTCAGCAGGTACATCTAAAAATGCCTCTTCAAATGTTGCCGTTAACGTTACTGGCCACTCTACCAGTGATGTTACTTCTTCTAATAAGTCTTCATCCATTGCAACAACCGCATTCACTGCGCTTGCAGCGTCTTCTATTTGTGCACGAATTAGCGCTTTACGTTGTTCGTAATCAGCAATAACGTAGGCAGATTTTAATACGTCGAACACGTCATCTGCGTGGTTAATGGCGATTTTTTCTGGGTGGTGAAAACGGTGGCCTTGTAACTGGTTAGTTACTTGCTTACCTAAAATTTCGCCTTCAATAAGTTCATCACCAAATAAAATAGTGACGGTATGAACTGGACGAATAAATTGTGTTTTATTCGCGCCCCAACGCATCGGCTTAGGAATTGGTAGCTTTGCTAATGACTTTGCAATGGCATCGCTCATTAGGGTTTTAGTTTCTTGTCCTGCTACTTTAGCAATATGTAAAAGCCAAGCGCCTTTATCGGTCTCGAGAGTTTGTGCTTCACTTACCTCAATACCACAACCACGTGCCCAACCCATTGCTGCTTTCGTTGGGTTACCTTCGCTATCGAACGCTGCTTTCGTTGCAGGGCCGCGCTTTTCAACTTCTTTATCTTGCTGCTTAGCTTCAAGCGCTTTTACTTGTAAGCCTAAACGACGAGGCGATGCATACCAGCTTACACCTTCATGCCCAAGCTCTAGTGTTTCAAGCTCAGCTGTTAGGTTTGCGGCAAAGGCTTCTGCTAATTTACGCAGTGCTTTTGGTGGCAGCTCTTCGGTGCCAATTTCTACTAATAAATTTTGTGCTGACATGCTTACTTATCCTTACACAGCGGGAAACCAAGCGCTTCACGTGCATCGTAATAACTTTGTGCACATGCTTTTGATAACGCTCTTACACGTAAAATATAACGTTGACGCTCAGTAACCGAAATTGCATGGCGCGCATCTAATAAGTTAAATGCATGCGATGCTTTCATTACTTGCTCGTATGCAGGTAGTGGTAAATTTGCTTCAATTAGCTTTTGGCTTTCTGCTTCACATTTATCAAACTGTGCAAATAAGTCATCTACGTTTGCGTGTTCAAAGTTGTAAGTAGATTGTTCTACTTCATTTTGATGGAATACATCGCCGTAAGTTACACGCCCTAATGGACCATCTGCCCATACTAGGTCGTAAATACTGTCTACACCTTGAATGTACATTGCTAAACGCTCTAGGCCGTAAGTAATTTCACCGGTTACAGGAGAGCACTCTAAGCCCCCTACCTGCTGAAAGTAAGTAAACTGCGTTACTTCCATACCATTTAGCCAAATCTCCCAACCTAAGCCCCATGCGCCTAGCGTTGGTGATTCCCAGTTATCTTCTACGAAGCGCACTTCGTGCGTTAGGGTATCAATACCCATTGCTTCTAGCGAGCCTAGGTAAAGCTCTTGAATGTTATCTGGTGATGGCTTTAAAACCACCTGAAATTGGTAGTAATGTTGTAAGCGGTTTGGGTTTTCACCGTAGCGGCCATCGGTAGGACGACGGCACGGTTGCACGTATGCGCTCGACATTGGCTCAGGGCCAATAGATTTTAAGAATGTTTGCGGGTGAAATGTCCCTGCGCCCACTTCCATATCAAGTGGTTGAATAATGACACAGCCTTGCTGTGCCCAATAATCCTGTAAAGCCAGGATCAAACCTTGAAAGGTTTTAACGTCATATTTTTGCATATTTGGCTTTTTACTATCTGAAAGTAGCGTGAAAATTACCCTCAGTATACCTTGTGCACACGCAGGTTTTAAGCAGTTTGTGCGGTTGTTAAAATAAAAAAGGAGCCATTAGGCTCCTTTTAAGATATGAGTATAATTTTTTATACGTCTAGATTAACTACGCGAAGAGCGTTCGTTTCAATAAAGTCACGGCGTGGCTCTACTTGATCGCCCATTAAGGTTGCAAACAATTGATCCGCCGCTACAGCATCTTCAATTGTAACCTGTAGCATGCGTCGCGCTGAAGGATCCATGGTTGTTTCCCAAAGCTGATCAGGGTTCATTTCACCTAACCCTTTATAGCGCTGAATGTAGATCCCGCGCTTAGATTCTGCGATCAACCACTCTAAAGCATCCACAAAGTTATCAACAGGTTTTGTTTTCTCACCACGTTGAATATATGCACCTTCACCAAGGATGTTAGCAATGTTAGTACCAGTCACAGCAATGCGTTGGTAGTCGCGCGAGGCAATAAAGTCGTAGTGTAATACATGGGCTTTATCAACGCCGTGCTGACGAATATTCACAACCGGGAAGTACAAATTACGCTCTGCATCATGCTCTGTGCCAGCATGGAAAATTGTTGCATCTTCATCACGTGCTATTAAGTCATCAACAAGTTCTTTAGTCCACTCAATTACTTTAGCTTCGTTAGATAAGTCTTCTACTTTTAACTCGCTTTGGTAAATCAAACGTTCCATCACCGTGTTAGGGTATTTACGTTTTAAGCGTTCAATGACTTTAACTGTGTTTTGGTAATCTTGTACTATTTGCTCAAGCGCTTCGCCTTCAATCGCACTTGCATTTTCGCTTGTGTAAAGCGCTGCATTATTTAGTGCAAGTGATGTTAGGTAGTCTACAAGCGCAGGATCGTCTTTAATATAACGCTCTTGCTTACCTTTTTTCACTTTATAAAGTGGCGGTTGTGCAATGTAAATGTATCCACGCTCAACAATTTCTGGCATCTGGCGGTAAAAGAACGTTAATAGCAATGTACGAATGTGAGAGCCATCCACGTCCGCATCGGTCATGATTATGATGCTGTGATAACGCAGCTTTTCTGGGTCATATTCATCACGGCCAATACCACAGCCTAGTGCCGTAATTAGCGTTGCTACTTCTTGTGAAGAAAGCATTTTATCAAAGCGTGCTTTCTCTACATTCAAGATTTTACCTTTAAGTGGCAAAATAGCTTGGTTTTTACGATTACGACCCTGCTTAGCTGAACCGCCAGCTGAGTCACCCTCCACTATGTATAGCTCAGATAATGAAGGGTCTTTTTCTTGGCAGTCTGCTAATTTACCAGGTAAACCTGCTAAATCCATAGCGCCTTTACGACGAGTCATTTCACGAGCTTTACGTGCGGCTTCACGTGCTCGTGCTGCATCAATAATTTTACCAACAACAATTTTGGCATCCATTGGGTTTTCTAATAAGAAATCAGAAAACTTTTCTGCCATTGCTTGCTCAACCGCAGATTTAACTTCGCTTGATACTAGCTTGTCTTTAGTTTGTGATGAGAACTTAGGATCAGGTACTTTAACACTTACAACCGCTGTTAAGCCTTCACGCGCATCATCGCCCGTTGCGTTACTGGTTGTTTTAGCTTTTTTATTAAAGCCTTCTTTTTCCATGTAGTTATTAAGTGTACGTGTAAGCGCAGATCTAAAGCCGGCTAAGTGAGTACCACCATCACGTTGTGGAATATTATTAGTAAAACAATAAATGTTTTCCTGGAAGCCATCGTTCCACTGCATTGAAACTTCTACGCTAATACCATCTTCTTCACGCTCGTGAGTAAAGTGGAATACACCTTTATGTACTGGTGTTTTATTGCGGTTTAAGTATTCAACAAACGCTTGGATACCGCCATCATATTTAAAGTGGTCGGTTTTATTTTCTTCGCGTTCATCAGTTAAGATTATACTTACACCTGAATTCAAAAACGATAGCTCGCGTAAACGCTTAGCTAAAATATCGTAATGAAAATCTAGGTTTGTAAATGTCTCAGCACTCGGCCAAAAACGTAGCTCTGTACCTGTTGTGTCAGCGTCGCCAATAATAGCTAATGGTGCGTTAGGTACGCCCATGCTGTAAGTTTGCTCGTGTAGTTTGCCTTCACGACGAATAGTAAGTGTTAGTTTTTCTGATAATGCATTTACTACTGATACACCAACACCGTGTAAGCCACCTGATACTTTATAAGAGTTATCGTCAAACTTACCACCAGCATGAAGTACCGTCATGATAACTTCGGCAGCAGACACACCTTCTTCTTCATGGATAGAAGTTGGGATACCACGGCCATTATCTCTTACCGAGACTGAACCGTCTAAGTGAATCGTTACATAAATATCATCACAATGACCTGCTAAGGCTTCATCGATAGAGTTATCAACGACCTCAAACACCATGTGGTGTAAGCCTGTGCCATCATCGGTGTCCCCTATATACATTCCAGGACGCTTTCTAACTGCGTCTAATCCTTTAAGTACTTTAATACTCGACGAATCGTAATTCTCAGACATGGTTAATCCCACTTATCTTGTTATTAGGTTGCCATGTTTCACGTGGAACATTTGTAGTTCTCGTTGCATGGGTTCCACCACAGCAGAAATACTTTCAGACAAAATTGAAGAGATAAAAATTTGAGAACTGCAATGAGCCAATAATTGCCCCACTTTCTCTTTTGTATCTTCGCCTAACTCTGAAGGTAGATCATCTATTAGCAATATAGATTGCTTATCTGTCTCTGACTCAATTAAACTATTTTGCGTTACTTTTAACGCATAAAGCAATAACTTCAATTGACCGCGCGAAAACGTATTTTCTACACTGTTGCCAGCGACACTAAAACTAAAATCGGCCTTATGAGGACCTTTACTAGTAAAACCTTGGCGAGCGTCTCGCTCAAAGTTTTGCTCTAATGCATCACTTAAAGACTCGCTGTCTTTCCAGCCTGCATTAAAGTTGATTTCTAAATCGCGTATAAGCGTTAATTCTGCACACATTTTATCAAAAAACTGCTGCTTAAACCTACTTATATACGCCATTCTTAATTTATTTATTTGTTCTGCCAGTCTAACAAATTCTTTGTCCCAAAACCTAATTTGGTCAAAATAATTCTTTGGCTTACTTTTTAAAAGTGCATTGCGTTGTTTAAGTACTTTATTAAACGATTGCCATAAATAAAAAAACTCATGTTCCACGTGGAACAAACCCAGATCTAAAAATTTACGTCGCTCTTTTGGGCCACCAAAAAACAATGAATAGCTTTCGGGTGTAATAATTTGCACAGGCATTAACTGTGCAAGCTCAGAGATTTTTCTACTGGCTTTCCCTTGTATTTTTAAATTAGTTTCACCGCTTTGGGTTTTACTAATCCCAATAGGAATTGACAAGTCGTGTAGCGCTTTGCGGCCATGTATTACAAACTGATCTTGCTGATGTTGAATAATACTTTTATGTTTAGGTGTTCGAAAAGATTTGCCATGAGAAAGGTAATAAATAGCCTCTAAAAGGCTGGTTTTTCCGCTGCCGTTTTCACCATAAATTATATTAACGCCGTTGACTGGTTCTAGCGTCAGTGCCTCAATATTACGAAAATACTTGAGGCTCAAGTGACTTAAACTCATTTATAATGGGTATCTTATAATCGCATAGGCATAACCACGTACATTGCCTCTTCATCGCCCGCACCTTCAATAAGTGCACTGCTGTTTGAATCAGCTAATGTAAATAGTACATCTTCTGTTTTTAATGTATTTAGTACATCTAATACATACGACACATTAAAACCAATTTCTAGCTCATCACCCTCGTACATTACTTCTACTATTTCCTCAGCCTCTTCTTGCTCAGGATTATTAGCCGTAATTTTAAGTAAGCCGTTAGCTAAGTTTAGGCGTACACCTCTAAACTTTTCGTTTGATAAAATAGACACACGTTGAAACGCATTACGTAACCACTCGCGGTTAGCAGTAATCACTTTATCTCCACCACGTGGTAATACACGGCGGTAATCCGGGAAACGGCCATCCACTAACTTACTTGTAAAAGTAAATTCCACATCGATAATACGAATATGGTTAGCGCCAAATTGAATAGTAACTAATTCTTCATCAGCCACCATAAGGCGCATAATTTCTTGCACACCTTTGCGCGGTATGATTAATTGGCGCTGCGTATTTAATGATTGACCTAATTCTTTTTGCGCTATTGCCAAACGGTGGCCATCGGTCGCCACAGTTTTAATGTCAGTATTATCAACTTCAAACGACATGCCATTTAAATAGTAACGCACATCTTGATTTGCCATCGAAAAATGCGTGCTTTCAAGCAACTTGCGTAGCTCTAAACGCGTTAGTTGAAACTCTACCTCGCCATCCCACTGCTCTAAGTTAGGAAAGTCTTCCGCGGCAAGTGTAGTCAATGAAAAGCGGCTTTTACCACTGGTTAATAGCAGTTGGTGCTCTTGTAAGCTCAATGTGAGCTCAGAACCATCTGGTAGGCTTTTACAAATATCGAGTAATTTTTTAGCAGGTAGCGTTAATTTTGTATCAGCAATATCATCACCAACAAAAACACCTGCAACAAGTTCAATTTCAAGGTCTGTACCTGTCATTGAAAGTTGCCCGTTTTCTACCACTAACAATACATTAGATAATATAGGTAACGTATGTTTACGTTCAATCGCACCCGATACTTGCACTAATGGCTTTAAAAATTGTTCTCTTGAAATGGTTATTTGCATAATAAAGTCAGCCCTAAGATGACAACGTTCTTATTAAATTTTGATAATCTTCTTTTATTTCGTGGCTTTCATCACGTAGTGATTTAACCTTACGACACGCATGTAATACGGTGGTGTGGTCACGCCCACCAAATGCGTCACCAATCTCAGGTAAGCTGTGATTAGTTAATTCTTTAGATAATGCCATAGCTACCTGGCGCGGCCTTGCGATAGAGCGGCTGCGGCGCTTAGATAACAAGTCAGACACACGTATTCTGTAATACTCAGCCACGGTGCGTTGTATGTTGTCTATAGTGACAAGTTTGTCTTGTAGTGCCAACAAATCGCGCAATGCTTCTTTCACAAAGTCGATAGAAATCGGACGACCGGTAAAATTAGCATTAGCTATTACACGATTAAGGGCGCCCTCTAGTTCGCGTACGTTTGAACGTAATTTTTTTGCGATAAAAAAGGCAACTTCGTGCGGTAAGTTAATTTTACTCTGCTGCGCTTTTTTCATTAAAATAGCAACGCGCGTTTCAAGTTCTGGCGGCTCTATCGCAATCGTTAAACCCCAACCAAAACGTGATTTAAGCCTGTCTTCTACGCCCTCAATTTCTTTTGGGTAGCGATCAGAGGTTAAAATAATTTGCTGATTACCCTCTAATAATGCGTTAAAGGTATGAAAAAACTCTTCTTGCGAGCGCTCTTTATTAGCAAAAAATTGAATATCATCAATCATTAGCGCATCTACACTACGGTAATAACGTTTAAATTCTTCGATGGCGTTATTTTGTAGTGCTTTTACCATGTCTTGCACAAAACGCTCAGAATGCATGTAAACAATTTTAGCATCGGGCTTGTTTGCCATAATGCCATTACCTACTGCATGTAATAAGTGAGTTTTACCTAAGCCTGTACCACCGTAAATAAATACTGGGTTAAAGGCAGAGCCAGGGTTATCTGCAACTTGTGTTGCAGCCGCTTTTGCTAGCTGGTTAGATTTACCCTCAACAAAACTGTCAAAGGTATAGTTTTCTTTTATATTAGATTTATAGCCCGATTTAGGCGCAGGCTCTACTGGTGCTTTTTGCTCTACAGGTTGCTGTTTAGCAGGTGTCTGTGCACTAGGTGATGCAGGGGCTTCAACACTTGGCGCCGCCGCTTGAGTATTGAGTAGTGGTTTACTACCTACATCAAAACGTAATTCGGGCGCTTCATCACCACAAATTTCTACCAGTAACTCATTAATACGGTTTAAATACTTTTCTCTTACCCAATCAAGAACAAAGCGATTAGGTGCGTAAATCGTTAAGGTATCTTCGGTACTTTCTGCTTGTAGCGGTCTTACCCACATACTGAATTGTTGCGAAGGCAACTCATCTTGCAATACATATAAACAACTTTGCCAAACCGACAGATACACAGTTAAACTCCCAGAGGTATAATTTTTATTCCCGCACATCAATAATGATTAAAAATCATGCATTTATTGCGTTTAATTGGCCAGCTACGCGACCCAAGACCGCGTATTATGAAGGCACTTTATCCACAAGTAAAAGATTGATTTTTATAAAATTGTTGATATCAGTGTATAAATATCTTAATAGACTGATTTATATCGACTTTTATTTTAAAGCCAGATAACAGATCATAACAAAAACACAGGCAGATCGCGAACCAATTTTACGATCTAAATGAGTTTTCCCATGCTTTTATTCACTTTTTAAACATCAGCTGTGGAAAACTTCTTTATTATGATGATCCTAGTTGATCACCCTACTTTATTACGATCCACATTCTTTTAGTCGCTCCAGGCTATTAATTCGCCTTTTTGCATAAAAGCAGACCATTTTGCTTTAAATTTAATCCATAAATATCAAGCCAACGCACAAAAAATGTAATAAACACGGTGTTTACAGCGCAATTATCATTGACTTTAAAGTGCTTAATCTATAATATCTCGCGCTCGCAATGGCACCTGTGCCAGGATCGCGACCTGCATAGGATGTTTTAACTTTAACCGATCGGATGAGATTGTTATGAAAAGAACTTTTCAACCTAGCGTTTTAAAACGCAAACGTGCTCACGGCTTCCGTGCTCGCATGGCAACTGTAAATGGCCGTAAAGTATTAGCACGTCGCCGCGCTAAAGGCCGTAAAGTACTTTCTGCTTAATATATAAGTGGAAGACTTTAGCTTTGGCAGGGAGTTACGTCTGTTAACTCCCTCGCATTACTCTCGCATATTTAATGAACCCGCTCGGGCTGCAACTCCTTTATTTACTCTTTTAGCTAAACCAAATGACCAAGATAAACCTAGGTTAGGACTTACTGTTGCTAAAAAACGTGTAAAAAAGGCATGCCAACGTAACCGTATTAAACGACTCGCTCGCGAAAGTTTTCGTTTAAATCAACACACCATCGATAATATTGATATTGTGCTTATGGTAAAAAATGGTATTGATGAGCAGTCTAACGAAGAAATAACCAAACAACTTACAAAATTGTGGCGCAAAATTAATGAACGCTGCAAACCTGGTGCACCTAAACCACCACCTTTTAAAAAACGCCCAAACAAATCAGCTAAATCTAATAAACAACCCCGATAGCAATAGAATTGCAGGGTTAATTAATGTATCTTTAGCTCACCTTTTAATCATGCGTTTAAAATCTCTAATTGAGCCTTTAAATACATGGTATCTATTCACTAAATATACGCAGGGGCATAAACATCATGAGGTTACTTAAACCACTTGTTGCTATTCCAAAGCGTTGTTTAGTGTTATTTATCCGCGGTTATCAAATGTGGATAAGCCCACTACTAGGCCCGCATTGTCGTTTTAATCCAAGCTGCTCTCATTATGCGATTCAAGCAATTAATTTGCATGGATTTGTAAAAGGGAGTTGGTTAGCACTTAAACGCATATTAAAATGCCATCCTTTACATTCAGGCGGAGAAGACCCCGTACCTGAAAAATTAACCCATATTAACCACCAACACGAGAAATAAGAGCTGTTATGGAATCGCAACGCACGTTTTTATTAATCGGCCTAATGTTAGTGTCGTTTTTATTATTTCAAGAATGGAATAACGATTACAACGCACCTAAAGCCGATCCAAGTGCCACAACACAAACACAACAAGCAAATTCACCAGAATCGGATGACTTCATACCGTCATCGTCAGATTCAGGTTTACCTGCTTCAGCCACTTTAGCTAAACGTTCAGTTATTGAAATAACAACTGACGTATTTAAAGTAAAAATTGACACCAAAGGCGGTGACATTGTTGAAGCAGACTTACTCCAATACGAAGAAGTAAAAGGTGAAGAAACACCATTTATGCTTTTAGGTGAGTTTGATGGTAATCAATACTTTTCACAAAGTGGCTTAATTGGCTTAAATGGCCCAGATGCTTCAGCAAATGGTCGCCCTACTTATCAAGCAACGCAAAAAGCCTACATGCTAAGTGGTGATGAACTACGTGTACCACTTACTTATGTAGATAGTAACGGCGTAAGCTTTACTAAAACATATGTATTTAAAAAAGGTCAATACGATGTAGGCCTAGAGTACACAGTAAATAATGCTACAAGCGCACCAGTGCAAGTACAGCTATACACGCAAATTAAGCGTACTGTACAAGAAAAAGGCAGCTTAGTTGATCAAAACTATTTAGGTGCAGCTTACGGTACTGATGAAGAGTCGTACGAAAAATACAGTTTTTCAGATATGGCTGATAAAAACCTTAATAAAAATACCCAAGGCGGTTACGTTGCATTTATTCAGCATTACTTTGTAAGTGCGTGGGTACCTAAGCAAGACGAAACACATACGCTTTACAGCTTAATTACTAAAAGTAATGCCGCAATTATTGGTACAAAAGCAGCACCTGTAAATGTACAAGCCGGCAGTGAGCAAACACTCAGTGCGACCTACTACATGGGCCCTAAAGAGTCTGACTTATTAGAAGCGCTTCATCCAGATTTAGACTTAACTGTAGATTACGGTTGGTTATGGTTTATTTCGCAGCCTTTATTTGTACTTCTTAAATGGTTACACAGCATTTTAGGTAACTGGGGTGTTGCTATTATTGCCATCACAATTATCGTCAAAACGTTGATGTACCCGCTTACTAAAGCGCAATATACATCAATGGCTAAAATGCGTGCCCTTCAGCCTAAAATGGCTGCCCTTAAAGAAAAATATGGTGATGACCGTCAAAAGTTCGGCCAAGCTACTATGGAAATGTACCGCAAAGAAAAAGTTAACCCTATGGGTGGCTGTTTCCCTATTTTGCTACAAATGCCTATTTTCTTAGCGCTATTTTACGTATTCTTAGAATCGACAGAACTACGTCATGCTGAATTTGTACTTTGGCTAACTGACCTTTCAACAAAAGACCCATACTACGTGTTACCAATATTGTTTGGTGCAAGTATGTTTGTAACGCAAAAGCTACAACCAATGACGGTTACCGATCCAATGCAGCAAAAAATGATGACCTTTATGCCGGTTATCTTCTCTGTATTCTTTTTATGGTTCCCATCTGGTTTAGTACTTTACTGGTTAGTGTCTAACTTAATTTCTATTGTCCAGATGCTTATCATCTACCGTGGCATGGAAAAGAAAGGAATAAAAGTAAGAGGCTAATTGCCTATACCCAAGCCACATCAAGATGGTTTGGGTATATTACTTATATAAAGGCGACTTAGGTCGCCTTTTTTATTGCCTATTTTTTACCACAGCTATTCGCTACCAATAAATGCATAGGTTACAATAGCGCCATTAAAGTTACTCTCGTTGGCAAATAAATAGCATGATCAATCAAGACACAATTGCAGCACAAGCGACCGCTCCCGGGCGTGGTGGCGTAGGTATAATTCGGGTTTCTGGCAGCCTTGCTAAAAGCGTGGCCGAAAAAATAATAGGTAAAGTACCTAAGCTTCGCTATGCCGACTACGTGCCTTTTAGAAGTTTAAGTGGTGAGCAACTTGACCAAGGTATCGCTATTTATTTTGCAGGCCCAAACTCATTTACCGGTGAAGACGTACTTGAACTGCAAGGTCACGGCGGCCCCGTTGTACTGGACATGCTATTAAAAGAAATTAGCCAAATAGAAGGCGTTCGCTTAGCTAAACCTGGTGAGTTTTCTGAGCGCGCTTTTATGAACGACAAGCTTGATTTAACCCAAGCAGAGGCTATAAGCGATTTAATTAATGCAACCTCTGAGCAAGCTGCTAAAAGTGCCCTACAATCGCTACAAGGTGAGTTTTCTAAACATATAGAAACCCTAGTAGATAAAGTTATTCATTTACGTATGTATGTAGAGGCTGCCATCGACTTCCCTGACGAGGAAATTGACTTTTTATCCGATGGCAAAGTATCGGGTGATTTAGATGCCATTATCACCCAATTACACACCGTAACGAACCAAGCTAAGCAAGGCAGTATAATGCGCGAAGGTATGCGCGTAGTTATTGCTGGGCGCCCTAATGCAGGTAAATCAAGCCTACTTAATGCCCTAGCAGGACGCGAAGCCGCCATAGTAACCGAAATAGCCGGTACTACTCGCGACGTACTACGGGAGCACATTCATATTGATGGCATGCCACTGCATATTATCGATACCGCAGGCCTACGTGAAAGCCCAGACCGTGTAGAGCAAATAGGTATAGAGCGCGCATGGGATGAAATAAACCAAGCAGACCGCGTGTTATTTATGCTTGATGGTACCGACACCACCGACACCGACCCACACGCTATATGGCCTGAATTTATGGAAAAATTACCGCAAGGTATGGGTGTTACTGTTATCAGAAATAAAGCCGATTTATCGGGCGATGCAGTAGGTATGGATGAAAACCAACAATACCCTGTAATTAGTTTAAGCGCTAAAAATGCACAAGGTATTGAACTTGTACGCGACCACTTAAAAGCCTGTATTGGCTTTCAGGGCGCAACAGAGGGTGGATTTATGGCGCGCCGTCGCCATTTAGATGCACTCGAACATGCGGCCTATCACTTAGATACTGGTAAAACACAGTTAGAAATGCACGTAGCCGGCGAAATATTAGCTGAAGAGCTACGCCTAACGCAGCAGTACTTAAATGAAATAACCGGCGAATTTACCTCAGACGACCTACTAGGCAAAATATTTAGCTCGTTCTGTATTGGTAAATAACTCGCTAAATCAGCGTAAAATAACACTTACTTTAGGGCACATTTGTGCCCTTTTTTATACCCAGTATAGAAATTTAAAAAGCTAAAAAAGGGCTAAAGTTAAATAAAAACGCGCCTAATTTTAGCGTTTACAACTCACCTATTTAATCTCTCATAATACAAAAAAACACCAGGTAAAGCGTATAATTGGCGCTCTATATAGCTAAAAAAAAAGTGCTGATATGGCGCTAAACGCTAAGCTTGAGTAGATCATTTTAGCTAAAGTTAGTGAGTTCATTAGTAAAAGTAACCGCTACTATTAACGCCCACGCTCCCATTTTTTAATTGATCCACCAGCCAAACTCCTCGCCTAACATAAAAAATTAACGGAACTAATTAAAAATATTATCCACAATCGCCTACTTTATGGCTAATAAATCAAAAATAGCGGCGCATTTATACGCTTAAACAGTCACGATCCATATAAAAGCGTGGTTTATTACACTTAATTTCACTTTTTTAAGGCTGATCAACTTAAAGAGATCGTTTTTAAAAATATTTTTTTGATCGCTTTTTGAGTTATCAACAAGATTACTATCCACATTATGATCAACTACAGGCTAGCTATATAAATTCATGCGCTGGTGGACTCACGTATAATAAAAAATCAATAACTTAGCTATATTTAGATCGTCTAAAAGCAGTAGTTAAACAGAACTTTCCCCAACCTTATCAACAACTTGATCAGAAGATTACATTTAAATAGTTTTTGTTAACTCATTTAAATTCAATAGCTTATATATTGAATTTCAACAAAGAATAAAAACAACTCAAAAATAGTTATACAAAATTACAAAGGTTTTCTTTACTGCAAGCCTAACTCAGTTATCATAGCGGGCAAATAAGTAATGTGTGATCAGTTTAAATATGAGTTCTGTAAATATAATCGTGGGTAGTCAAATGGGATCTGCAGAATATGTAGCAGAACAACTATGTGATGAGTTAAATAACCAAGGTATAAGTGCTGAACTACATGATCAACCTAATTTATCTGATATTGATCAACACAATACAATATGGCTTATATGCACATCGACCTATGGCGCGGGCGATTACCCCGACAACCTTTTACCCTTTATTGAGCAGCTAAATCAGCAAAGTGACTTGTCAGCAATTAAATACTCAGTCATTGGCTTAGGTGATACTAGCTACGACACCTATAACCTTGCTGGGCGCAATATAAATAGTTTAATGGCCAGCAAAGGCGCAAAATGCATAGCGCCAAGGCTTGAATTAAATATTCTTGATGAGGCATTACCCGAAGATACCGCGCTTGAGTGGTTAGACTCGTGGATAGAGAAAACACAATTAAAGTAATGTGATCGGTTAAAATACATAAACAAAGTTACCCACAATTTACTAATAATTTAATAGATTTTGTGGATAACCGCTGATCAAACTGCATTTTTAAGCATGCTTATCCATGGGATAAGATCCAATCGATATTGGGCTGTGTATAAACCCTCTTTTTGATCAGAGCTTATTTGCCTGATGATCCGATCATATTAACACCTTTAGATCTGATCTAATTTTATGTTTTAAATGAATAAATAGAGCTTATCAACAGAAAACCCGATCACTAGTAGTAATAGTATTAAAAGATCTCTTTAAAAGATCCTTTATATTATAAGTGATCAGTGACTTAGATCTTGGCCACTGTTTAATCATTTATCTTCTGCTAATTTCTAGGTAGAATACGCTCCCTTTTGAAGTTTACTGGTTTGATTAAGTAGGATCCCATTAATGATTTTTCACGAAAAGTTTGACGTTATCGTAGTAGGTGGTGGACATGCAGGCACTGAAGCCTCATTGGCTGCTGCACGTATGGGGATGAATACCCTGCTGCTAACTCATAATATGGATACACTTGGTCAAATGTCTTGCAACCCTGCAATTGGTGGCATAGGCAAAGGCCATTTGGTTAAAGAAATTGATGCCCTTGGCGGTGCTATGGCACAAGCTATTGATAAAGGCGGTATTCAATTTCGTACCTTAAATTCTTCAAAAGGACCTGCTGTTCGTGCAACTCGAGCACAAGCTGATCGTGCTTTATACAAAGCAGCAATTCAAAACACCTTACAAAACCAAGAAAACCTAAAAATCTTTCAGCAATCGTGTGATGATCTTATTGTTGAAAATAACAAAGTTGTTGGTGTAGTAACCCAAATGGGATTACGTTTTAGCGCACCAAGCGTTGTATTAACTGTAGGTACTTTCCTTGGTGGACAAATACATATTGGTTTAGAGAATTTTAAAGGTGGACGTGCAGGCGATCCCCCTTCAATTGCACTTGCTGATCGTTTACGTGAATTACCGTTTAGAGTAGACCGTTTAAAAACCGGTACTCCACCACGTATTGATGCCCGTACAGTTGATTTTAGCAAGATGCAAGAACAACCTGGTGATGCACCTACACCGGTATTTTCGTTTATTGGTAAACAAAGCGATCACCCACAGCAAATACCGTGTTATATCACCTACACTAATGAAAAGACCCATGAGGTTATTCGTAACAATTTACATCGCTCGCCTATGTACTCTGGCGTAATTGAAGGCATTGGACCACGTTACTGCCCTTCAATAGAAGATAAAATTGTGCGCTTTGCTGATAAAGACAAACATCAAATATTTGTAGAGCCAGAAGGATTAACTTCTTATGAGCTTTACCCTAACGGTATTTCAACCAGCTTACCGTTTGATGTGCAGTTACAAATTGTGCAGTCGATAGATGGTTTTGAAAACGCACATATTTGTCGTCCTGGTTATGCTATTGAATACGACTTCTTTGACCCACGTGATTTAAAGCAGTCACTAGAAACTAAATTTATAGACGGATTATTCTTTGCAGGCCAAATAAATGGCACTACTGGTTACGAAGAAGCCGGTGCACAAGGTTTAATTGCCGGCATGAACGCCGCTTTACAAGTGCAAGGCAAAGACGCGTGGACTCCACGTCGTGATGAAGCCTATGTGGGCGTACTTATTGACGACTTAGCAACGCTTGGTACAAAAGAACCGTACCGCATGTTTACGAGCCGTGCAGAATACCGTTTATTACTGCGTGAAGATAACGCTGATATTCGCTTAACAGAAAAAGGCCGTGAACTTGGTTTAGTTAACGATGAGCGCTGGCAGGCATTTAATGAAAAAATGGAAGTGATCGAAAAAGAGAAACAGCGTATTAAAGAAACCTGGATCCATAAAGATCATGCTGTGGTTGATCAAGTAAACGCCTTATTAAAAACACCGCTTACTCGTGAAGCAAGTTTAGAGGATCTACTTCGCCGTCCAGAAATTCGTTACGACGATTTAATGGCTATTGATGGATTAGGATCTGAGTTTACAAACCAAGCTGCACTTGAACAAGTTGAGATCCACACTAAATACGCAGGTTACATTGCGCGCCAGCAAGATGAGATCAATAAACAACTTCGTCATGAAGAAACCATTTTGCCTAAAGAGTTCGATTACTCAACGGTATCGGGTTTATCAAACGAGGTTGTTGCTAAGTTAACAGATGCGCGTCCAGACACTATTGGCCAAGCTTCTCGTATTTCTGGTATCACCCCAGCGGCGATTTCGCTATTATTAGTGTATCTGAAGAAGCAAGGCTTATTACGCAAAACTGCGTAACGGTAAAGGTAAACTGTGTTACAGCAACAATTATCAACATTGTTAGCGCAAACTGATATTGCGCTAACCGAAAAACAACAACAGCAATTAGTTAAATACGTTGAGTTACTAAACAAATGGAACAAAGCGTATAATTTAACGTCTGTGCGCTTACCAGAAGAAATGATGATTAAGCACATTATGGACAGTTTAGTTGTTGCACCTCATTTACCCGGTCATCATTATATTGATGTAGGCACAGGTCCTGGCTTACCGGGTATTGTGTTAGCTATTGCACTACCTGATACGCAATTTGTGTTGCTTGATAGTTTAGGCAAGCGTGTTCGCTTTTTAATGCAAGTTAAACACGAGCTTGGGCTAAATAATGTCATCCCAGTGCAGTCAAGAGTTGAAGAATATCAACCAAGTGTTAAATTAGATGGCGTACTCAGTCGTGCGTTTGCTTCACTACAAGATATGGTTGATTGGTGTTCACACTTAATTGATCACTCAGGCAAATTTATTGCACTAAAAGGTGTGTTCCCTAGTGAAGAGCTAGAGTCGCTACCTGAGGGTGTAAAATTTGAAGAGAAAATCTCACTAGTAGTGCCTGAGCTTGATGCACAACGACATTTAATTATTCTTTCTAAAGACTAGGGATCAGAGACATAGTGGCAAAAGTCATCGCATTAGCAAATCAAAAAGGCGGCGTTGGTAAAACAACAACGGCTGTTAATCTCGCTGCATCTATGGCTGCAACGAAGCGTAAAGTGCTGTTAATAGATCTCGACCCCCAAGGCAACGCTACAATGGGTAGCGGTGTAGACAAGTATGGCGATGTTGCCACCATTTACGATTTACTCATTGAAGAAAAGCCAATGGATGAAGTGATAATCACTGAAACCTCGGGTGAGTATCATATGATAGCGGCCAACGGCGATGTGACCGCAGCCGAAGTAAAATTAATGGAATTGTTTGCACGCGAAGTTCGCCTTCGTAATGCGCTTGAAAAAATACAAGATAAATACGAATTTATTTTTATCGACTGCCCGCCTTCACTAAATATGTTAACAGTAAACGCCATGGCTGCTGCTGATTCTATTTTAGTACCAATGCAATGTGAATATTACGCGCTTGAAGGGTTAACCGCATTAATGGACACTATTACGCAACTTGCTAAGTTAGTTAACCCTAACTTACAAATCGAAGGCATTCTTCGTACTATGTACGATCCGCGTAATCGATTAGCAAATGACGTATCAGAACAATTAAAACAACATTTTGGCGATAAAGTATACCGCACCGTAATCCCACGTAATGTACGTCTTGCCGAGGCACCGAGTTTTGGTGCACCAGCAATGTACTACGACCGCGCATCAAGTGGTGCAAAAGCCTACTTAGCACTTGCGGGCGAAATGCTACGCAGAAAAGAAAAAACAGCGCCGGTAGTCGCCTAACTTTAAGGTAAAAAAATAACATGTCTGCTAAAAAACGAGGTTTAGGCCGAGGACTCGATGCCCTTTTAAGTTCATCAAAACCAGCGCCAAGCTCAAGCAAGGAACAAGACACAGTCAATGTGACTGAAACTGTACAAGCTGTTGCTCAGCCTATTACGAATGAATTGCAAAATCTGCCTATCGAGTTTTTGCATTCAGGAAAATACCAGCCTCGTAAAGATATGTCTGAAGAAGCGCTAGAGGAGCTAGCAAGCTCTATTCGCTCACAAGGCATTATTCAACCAATTGTTGTACGACCTGTTGCAGAAAATAGCTTTGAAATCATTGCTGGTGAGCGTCGTTGGCGTGCTGCGCAAATAGCAAAACTTGAAAGTGTACCTTGTATTGTAAAAGAAGTGCCAGATGAAGCTGCCGTTGCCATTGCGCTAATAGAAAACATTCAGCGTGAAGATTTAAACGCAATGGAAGAAGCGATTGCGTTAAACCGATTATTAAATGAATTTGAATTAACGCATCAGCAAGTTGCCGATGCAGTGGGTAAATCGCGCACTACCGTGACTAATTTACTACGATTAAACAATTTAAATAGCGATGTTAAAATTTTGTTAGAGCATGGCGACATAGAAATGGGTCACGCACGTTGTTTACTAGCACTTGAAGGTGAAGCGCAATCTGACGCTGCAAGATTAGCTGTTGCTAAAGCTCTGACTGTTCGCGAAACAGAAAAATTAGTACGCTCAATTTTAGAGCCGGTAGTCGCGAAAGAGGCACCTGAAAAAGACCCAGATGTTAAGCGTTTAGAGCAAAAATTAGCCGACAACTTAGGGGCTAAAGTAGAAATAAATTACAATGCGAAAGGTAAAGGTAAATTGGTTATTTCTTACACCAACTTAGATGAGCTTGATGGCATTTTAAATCGTATAAATCACAGCAATACCGACCATTAAAATTTTACATGTCCAATAAGAGACATTTGTAGCTATTTTGTGTTACAAAGCGTCTACTCAAGTTGCAAAACTGGTAGGATTAAGTATAATTTCGCCAGTTTTCACACCCTAACAATTAGAACGCCATAAAGGTTAACTAAACGTGACTAATAAGTTAGCAAGACCTTATAGGCTTGCCGCATTTAAATTAATTTGTCTTCAGGGTATCGTAGCACTTGTAGCTGCAGTAATTATTTTTGTTGGTTGGGGAGTTAACGCCAGTACATCAGCACTTGCTGGTAGCAGCGTTGCAATACTTCCTCACCTAGTATTTGCGCTTTATGCATTCAGATATATGGGTGCAAGCAAAGCAAATCAAGCGTATACCTCGTTAAAACGCGGTAACGGATTAAAATTTATGCTAACAATCGTATTGTTTGCACTGATACTCAAGTCAACCACGGTCGTTTTAGTGCCGTTTTTTTGTGTTTATGTATTGGTGCTCTTTAGTGGATTGTTCGCGCCCGTTTTTTTTAAACATTAACTTTGGGATATAACATGGCTGCAGAAGAAGTTACTATATCAAGCCATATCCAGCATCACTTAACAAACGCTAAGATGTGTATGACCGACTCAGGTCTTGCCTTCAACAAAGCGTGTGCAGACAGTGGTTTCTGGACATGGAATATAGATACCCTCGCATGGTCAATCGGACTAGGTCTAATATTTTTATGGATCTTCCGTAGCGCCGCAAAAAAAGCACACACAGGAGTACCTGGTAAATTTCAATGTTTTATTGAAATGATTGTTGAGTTCGTTGGTGACAACGTACGTGACACTTACCATGGTAAAAGCAAATTAATTGCTCCATTAGCCTTAACAATTTTTGTTTGGGTGTTCTTAATGAACTTAATGGATTTAATCCCAGTTGATTTCTTACCTGCATTTGCCGGTTTTGTTGGTGAGCAAGCCTTTGGCATGGACTCACACGACGTTTACATGAAAATTGTACCAACCACAGACATAAACTTAACCGCTGCATTAGCATTGGGTGTGTTTATTCTGATGATTGGTTACTCTATTAAAATTAAAGGGGTTGGTGGCTTTATTAAAGAGCTTACACTTCACCCGTTTAGCTCTAATAGCAAAGTAGCTATGATTTTCTTAATTCCTTGTAATCTATTACTAGAAACAATCGCTTTAGTGTCTAAGCCTTTCTCGTTAGCACTGCGTTTATTCGGTAACTTATACGCTGGTGAATTGATATTCATACTTATCGGCGCAGTTGGTTTAATGCAACTTCCGTTGCACTTTGTTTGGGCTGTATTCCATATCTTAGTAATCGTGTTACAAGCATTCGTATTTATGATGCTAACCATTGTTTACCTAAGCATGGCAAGCTCTGACAATCACTAATTTATACACTTTTTATATTTAACTTTAACAATTGAAACTTTGGAGAAAAAAATGGAACTAGTATTAGGTCTTAAGTACATCGCAGTTGCTTTACTTATCGGCTTCGGTGCAATCGGTACTGCTATCGGCTTCGGTAACATGGGTGGTAAATTCCTAGAAGCATGTGCGCGTCAGCCTGAACTTGCACCTTCATTACAAGTTAAGATGTTCATCCTAGCTGGTCTAATCGATGCGGTAGCAATGATCGGTGTTGGTATCGCAATGGTAATCCTGTTCGTACTTTAATTTTATTTTTTGAACAGCTTACTATTTTAAGGAGGAGCGGTCGTGAACATAACAGCCACTCTTATCGGTGAATTAATTGCGTTTACGGTGTTTGTACTATTTTGTATGAAATATGTATGGCCACCACTTAATGATGCAATTGAGTCTCGCCAGAAGAAAATTGAAGATGGTTTAGCTGCCTCTGATAGAGCCGAAAAAGACTTAGAACTTGCGCAACAAAAAGCTGCTGAGCAGCTTAAAGATGCAAAAGCTCAAGCGGCTGATATCATTGAACAAGCTAAAAAGCGTGCCGTGCTTATTGTTGACGAAGAAACTGTTCGTGGACAAGAAGAGCGTGAAAAAATTATTGCTCAAGGGCACTCTGAAATCGAATCAGAGCGTAACCGTGTAACAGAAGAGCTACGTAAGCAAGTAGCAACTCTGGCAGTGGTTGGCGCAGAAAGAATTTTAGAGCGTGAAATCAATCAAGCCGCACATAGTGACATCGTTGAAAAACTTGTCGCTGAGCTGTAATTAGGAGGGTATGAGCATGTCTGAATTGACTACTATCGCTCGCCCATACGCTAAAGCGGCTTTTGAACTTGCCGTTGAAAAAGGCACGATTGAAAGCTGGAATGACATGTTGTTTTTTGCAGGCGAAGTTGCCAGCAATGAACAAGCATCAGCCATTCTAGCTGGATTGCCTACTGCTACTGCACAAGCTGAGTTATTTATTAACTTATGTGCTGAGCAGCTCAACGAACAAGGTCAGAACCTAGTTAAGGTGATGGCTGAAAATGGACGTTTGATTGCACTGCCTGAGGTTGCTCAGTTATTCGCTGCGTTTAAAGCAGAGTATGACAAAGAAATCGATGTAGATGTGATTTCGGCAACCCCTCTTGCTGCAGAGCAGCAAGAGTCATTGGTAGCGACACTTGAAAAACGTTTCGCACGCAAAGTTAAGCTGAATTGTAGTGAAGACGCTGCAGTAGTTGGTGGCCTTATTATTAAGGCGGGTGACACTGTAATCGACGGCTCAGTACGCGGTAAATTAAACCGCTTAGCCACAACACTACAATCGTAATTGGGAAAAAGAGCATGCAACTTAATTCCACTGAAATTTCAGATCTGATCAAACAACGTATTGAGCAGTTCGAAGTTGTAAGTGAAGCTCGTAACGAAGGTACTATCGTATCTGTTACTGACGGTATCATCCGCATCCACGGTCTAGCTGACTGTATGCAAGGTGAGATGATTGAGCTTCCAGGCAACCGTTATGCTATCGCACTAAACCTTGAGCGTGACTCAATTGGTGCAGTAGTTATGGGTCCATACGCTGACCTTACTGAAGGCGTAAAAGTATACACAACTGGTCGTATCCTAGAAGTTCCTGTTGGTGCTGGCTTACTTGGTCGTGTTGTAAACACACTAGGTGCTCCTATCGACGGTAAAGGCGCTTTAGATAACGACGGTTTTGAACCTGTAGAAAAAATTGCACCAGGTGTAATCGAGCGTCAATCTGTAGATGAGCCAGTACAAACTGGTTACAAATCTATTGATGCGATGATTCCAGTTGGTCGTGGTCAGCGTGAGCTTGTAATCGGTGACCGCCAAACAGGTAAAACTGCACTAGCAATCGATGCAATCATCAACCAAAAGAACACAGGCGTTAAGTGTGTGTACGTAGCGGTTGGTCAAAAAGCATCTACTATTGCTAACGTAGTACGTAAATTAGAAGAGCACGGTGCACTTGCAAATACTATCGTAGTTGTAGCATCTGCTTCTGAGTCTGCGGCACTTCAGTACTTAGCACCGTTCTCGGGCTGTACTATGGGTGAATACTTCCGTGACCGTGGTGAAAACGCATTAATCGTATATGATGATTTATCTAAGCAAGCAGTTGCTTACCGTCAAATCTCATTACTACTTAAGCGTCCACCAGGTCGTGAAGCATACCCAGGTGACGTATTCTACCTTCACTCGCGTCTTTTAGAGCGTGCATCGCGTGTAAACGCTGATTACGTTGAAAAGTTCACTAATGGTGAAGTGAAAGGACAAACTGGTTCATTGACGGCATTGCCAATCATTGAAACTCAAGGCGGCGACGTTTCTGCGTTCGTACCGACAAACGTTATCTCTATCACCGATGGTCAGATCTTCTTAGAAACTGACTTATTCAACTCAGGTATCCGTCCGGCTGTAAATGCTGGTATCTCGGTATCGCGTGTTGGTGGTGCTGCACAAACTAAAATCGTTAAGAAACTAGGTGGCGGTATCCGTCTAGCCCTAGCTCAGTACCGTGAATTAGCTGCGTTCTCGCAGTTCGCGTCTGACCTTGATGATGCTACTCGTGCTCAACTTGAGCATGGTGAGCGTGTAACAGAGCTAATGAAGCAGAAACAGTACGCACCAATGTCTGTTGCTGAAATGTCTTTGTCGTTATTTGCAGCTGAGAAAGGTTACTTACAAGACATCGAAATCTCTAAGATTATGGATTTCGAAGCGGCTTTACTTTCTTATGCAAGTAGCACATACGCAGAGCTTGTGGCTCAAATCAATGAAACTGGTAACTACAACGCCGAGATCGAAGCGCAACTTAAAGAACTTCTTGAGAAGTTCAAGTCTACGCAAACTTGGTAATTTAGTTATTAATGGTGCGCTTTAGTTTACTAAAGCACACCTTGATTCGGAGAGAGAGTCATGGCCAGCGGAAAAGAGATTAAAAGCAAGATCGGGAGTATTAAAAATACTCAAAAGATCACTAGCGCAATGGAAATGGTTGCTGCGTCTAAAATGAAAAAGGCGCAAGAACGAGTGGCTTCAAGCCGTCCATACGCTGACAAATTACGCAAAGTAATTGGTCGTGTTGCTCAAGCAAATCTTGATTTTACTCACCCGTTCTTAGAAGAGCGTGAAGTAAAACGAGTTGGTTATATTGTTATCTCTACTGACCGTGGTCTATGTGGCGGCTTAAACTCAAACGAGTTTAAAAAAGTTGCATTAGACATTAAAGCGTGGAAAGAAAAAGGCGTAGACGCTGATTTTGCAACTTTAGGTAGCAAAGCGGCTAGCTTCTTTCAACGTTTTGGCGGTCAAGTGCTTGCTAAAAAAGCAGGCCTTGGAGATAAGCCTTCAGTACAAGACGTAATTGGTCCTGTAAAAATTATGCTAGATGCATTTTCTGAAGGTAAAATTGACCGTTTATTCCTGGTATATAACAACTTTGTTAATACCATGAAGCAAGAGCCAACAGTAGATCAGTTACTCCCTTTGCCAAAAGCTGAAGAAGAAGTATCTGCCCACACATGGGATTACTTATACGAGCCAGGCCCAGACGCTATATTAGAGTCTTTGCTTGTACGCTTTGTTGAGTCTCAAGTGTACCAAGGTGTGGTTGAGAACGCTGCCTCTGAACAGGCTGCCCGTATGGTTGCAATGAAAGCTGCAACAGATAATGCCGGCGACCTTATGGATGAGTTACAGCTTGTTTATAACAAGGCCCGCCAAGCAGCAATCACACAAGAAATTAGTGAGATTGTTTCTGGTTCAGCCGCAGTTTAATGCTTCAGGCAAAGATTAACGAGAGGAATAGACATGAGTTTAGGTAAGGTCGTCCAAATTATCGGTGCCGTTGTAGATATTGAGTTTTCTCAAGACAACGTGCCAGCCGTATATGACGCACTAAAAGTAACAGATGGCGATTTAGCTGGTTTGACTTTAGAAGTTCAACAACAGCTAGGTGGCGGTGTTGTTCGTACTATCGCACTAGGTACTACTGACGGTTTACGTCGTGGCGCAGCGGTAGAAAATACAGGTGAAGCGATTCAAGTTCCAGTTGGTAAAGCAACGCTTGGTCGTATCATGAACGTACTTGGTGAGCCAATTGATGAAGCTGGCCCAATCGGCGAAGAAGACCGTATGTCTATTCACCGTGCAGCGCCTTCATACGAAGAGCAATCAAGTTCAGTTGAGCTTTTAGAAACTGGTATCAAGGTAATCGACCTTGTATGTCCATTCGCTAAAGGTGGTAAAGTTGGTTTATTCGGTGGTGCCGGTGTAGGTAAAACCGTAAACATGATGGAACTTATCCGTAACATCGCAATCGAGCACAGCGGCTACTCAGTATTCGCAGGTGTTGGTGAGCGTACTCGTGAGGGTAACGATTTCTACCATGAGATGAACGATTCAAACGTACTTGATAAAGTATCGCTTGTATACGGTCAGATGAACGAGCCTCCAGGTAACCGTTTACGCGTAGCGTTAACAGGTCTTACTATGGCTGAAAAGTTCCGTGACGAAGGTCGCGACGTACTTTTCTTCGTAGATAACATCTACCGTTACACGCTTGCTGGTACAGAAGTATCTGCACTACTTGGTCGTATGCCATCAGCGGTAGGTTACCAGCCTACACTAGCTGAAGAAATGGGTGTGCTTCAAGAGCGTATCGCTTCAACGAAGACAGGTTCAATTACATCAATCCAAGCGGTATACGTACCTGCGGATGATTTAACGGATCCATCTCCAGCAACTACCTTTGCTCACTTAGATGCAACAGTAGTACTTTCACGTGATATCGCGTCACTTGGTATTTACCCAGCGGTAGACCCACTTGATTCATCTTCACGTCAACTTGACCCATTAGTAATTGGTCAAGAGCACTACGATACAGCACGTGGTGTTCAAACAGTTCTTCAGCGTTACAAAGAACTTAAAGACATCATTGCAATCTTAGGTATGGACGAGCTTTCTGACGAAGATAAGCAGCTTGTATCTCGTGCACGTAAAATCCAGCGTTTCCTATCTCAGCCGTTCTTCGTGGCAGAGGTATTTACAGGTGCGCCAGGTAAATACGTATCACTAAAAGACACAATTGCTGGCTTTAAAGGTATTCTAAGCGGTGAATTTGATGACCTTCCAGAACAAGCGTTCTACATGGTTGGCTCTATCGAAGAAGCTCAAGAAAAAGCTAAAAGCATGTAATTAGGAGGGTAGTATGGCAGCTATGACTGTACACCTTGACGTAGTAAGCGCAGAGCAGAGCTTGTTCTCTGGTCTAGTTGAATCGATTCAAGTATCTGGTAGTGAAGGTGAGCTAGGTGTTAATGCCGGTCACGCCCCACTACTAACTGCCCTTAAACCTGGTATGGTACGTTTAGTTAAGCAACATGGTGAAGAAGAACTGATCTATATTGCTGGCGGTACACTAGAAGTTCAACCGAACATAGTAACCGTACTTGCAGATACAGCTGTTCGTGGTGAAGACCTTGACGAACAAGCGGCAGAGCAAGCTAAACGTGACGCAGAAAGCCAAATGGCTAATGCATCAGCTGCTGAGTTTGATTATCAACAAGCAGCGATGCAATTAGCAGAAGCTATTGCACAACTTCGCGTAATTCAGCAATTACGTAAAAAGTAAGCCTATCCGGTTTTAAAAAGCCCACATTATGTGGGCTTTTTTGTGCCTGTAATTTGGCTTTACACTTATATCGGTTGGCAAAGCTGGTTACAATAAGTGTAATTATTATGAACAGTTTGTTTATCATAGATTCAGTCATTATTTTTTATTATATGACTGAGTATGTATACAGGGAGTGACATGCGTAATCTGACAAACTCACTTTCATTAACTCATCAATAAAACAACGGAAAAAGGAAATTGTTTTAATGGCTCTAACAACAGTAATTCTTGCTGCGGGTAAAGGTACTCGTATGCGTTCTGCTTTACCAAAAGTACTGCACAAAGTGGCAGGTAAACCTATGGTACAGCATGTTATAGATAATACAAAAGCACTGGGTGCAACCACCACTAATTTAGTTTACGGACACGGCGGCGAACTATTACAACAACAACTTGCCGATAACGATGTAAATTGGGTACTGCAAGCAGAACAACTTGGTACCGGCCATGCTGTTGCACAAGCAAACCCTCATATTAACGATGACGATACCGTATTAGTTTTATACGGCGATGTTCCGCTAACAAAGCAATCAACGCTTGAGCGCTTATTAGCTGCAACACCTAATAATGGTTTAGCGGTATTAACCGTTAATTTGGTTAACCCTAATGGCTACGGCCGTATGCTGCGTGAAAATGGCAAGCTTGTAGGTATTATTGAGCAAAAAGATGCAAGCCCTGAGCAGCTACTTATTAGCGAAGTAAACACCGGCATTATGGCGGTTAACGGCAAGCTTTTAAAAACATGGTTAGGCAATCTATCTAACAATAATGCACAAGGCGAGTACTACCTTACCGATATCGTTGCTATGGCGCACAGTGAAGGTGTCGAAATCACCTCAGCGCAGCCAGATCATGCAATGGAAGTTGAAGGCGCAAACAACCGCGTACAACTTGCAGGCCTTGAACGAGCTTATCAAGCGTGGCAAGCAGAAGAGCTAATGTTAAATGGTGCTACCCTCGCCGACCCTGCCCGCATTGATGTACGCGGCAATGTTAAAACAGGCGAAGACGTATTAATTGATATAAACGTTATTTTTGAAGGCAATGTAACCCTTGGCAATAACGTACAAATTGGCCCTAACTGTGTACTTAAAAACTGTACCATAGGCGATAACGTTGTAATAAAAGCGAATACCCTAATTGAAGATGCAAGCGTAGCGGCTAAATGTACGCTTGGGCCATATGCTCGCCTTCGCCCAGGTGCGGTAATGGAAGAAGACTCGCACATTGGTAACTTTGTAGAGATGAAAAAAACCCGCTTAGGTAAGGGTTCTAAAGCAAACCACTTAAGTTATTTAGGTGATGCTGAAATTGGCGAAAAAGTAAATATTGGCGCGGGCACTATTACCTGTAACTACGATGGGGTTAATAAAGCAAAAACCATTATTGGTGATAACGCCTTTATTGGTTCAAATTCATCACTTGTTGCTCCTGTAAATATTGGTGCAACAGCAACAATAGGTGCAGGCTCTGTGATCACCAGTACCGTTGAAGATGAGCAGCTTGCAATAGCACGCTCTAAACAGCGTAATTTAACCGGCTGGAAACGCCCAGTTAAAAAATAATAATGAAAGGCTACTTAGGTAGCCTTTTTTATTTCAGCTTTAGTTTAAATTGCTCTTTGTGGCGTCTAGATAGGTTAAGTACTTTACCTGTAGTTAGCTTTATTTCACTATCACCACTAGGTAGCGGTGTAATAGACTCTATTCTATCAAGGTTTACGCCATGGCTGCGGTGGACTCTACAAAAGCCTTTATCTTCTAATTGTTCACTTAGTGCTGTAAGGGTCGTTCTTAAAGGGTAAATAGACGTGCCAATATATAAGTTTACATAGTTACCTGATGATTCAAGCCAATCAACATCGTCTATTTTTACAATAAATTCTTTGCCACGCTTTTTTACGAGCAAACGGTTTAGAGTGGGTGTTGCTTGTTGCTCGCTTTCTTCTATAGAAGATGCCTCCCCTAATAACTGCTGTACAACATATTGATATACTTTTATTAGCGTAATAAAAAATACAAAGCTAATAGCGTCCTTTTGGTATTCGTATATTAATTCAAACCAACTCAGTCCAAAATTATAAGAGCGACCATAAGCTAAATATACAAGCTTGCGACTACCAACCATAATGGCAATATGTAACATGCTAAATATAACCGAAGCGCCAAAATACATAGCCAATGAAGCAGGTACTTTTTGCCAATTAAAAGGTGTGTTTTTCAAAAAACAAATTAAAGCCGGAAACATAAACAATGATCCTAGCGCGCTTGAATACTCCCATACAAATGGCTCCCAAATTAAAAATGTTAAATCACCAGCTCTTTTTGCCTCCATTATTTGGGTTGTAGCGTTTATTGTATTGTTTATCAAAATATATGCGCAAAGTAATGCAGAGGCATATAGGGTTTGAAAACGCTGAAAGTGTTGTAGGTTCATAATATGTGCTTATATTTATGCGGTGGGTTTATCCCTAAATACCACCTTTTATCACTATTGCTTGTAATATAAGCACTTATGAATAGTTTTTGCGAGTTGTTTAAGCCTTACTAGCACCAATACGCATACATTGGCTTAAGCATGAATAAACAATTACACCTCACAACTCATTTAAATAATCGTCATTACTTTCTTGATTGGCTAAGAGTAATTTCGTTTGCTGTACTTATTTTTTATCACATAGGTATGCTGTACAGCGAAAATTGGGGTTTTCACTTTAAAAGTACTTATACATCTCAATACGTAGAGTATTTTATGTTGATGTTTGCTCCTTGGAGAATGCTACTTATATGGTTTATATCTGGGGTAGCACTTCGATTTATGCTTGATAAGGTAAGAGGCGTTAAATCAAACTTCTTTTTTATTTTAAATCGCTCTATTTTTATATTACTCCCTTTGCTGGTGGGCTTATGGTTAATAGTTCCCTTTCAGCTGTATGCAGAAATGTCGCAACAAAGCGTTATAGACATATCGTATTGGCAGTTTTACTCCGCGTTTTTAGATATTAATAATGAAATGTTTGCTAATTACCAATCTGGAGTATGGCCGCACATAGATGTAAATCATTTATGGTATTTACGTTCTCTTTGGCAGTTTATGCTTATCATTTTTTTATTTTCACTATTCATGAAGCTTCCTATTTTTACGCCTTTGCTCAAGTTGGTTAAAATAAACCTACCCTTACTAGCAAGCTTATTAGTCATAGCAATGCTGCTTACTAATAACTATTTAAAAGAAGATGCAATTCGTGAAACTAACGGCTTTATATTTTTATTGATAGGGTATCTGTTAGCAAAGTACGCTTATTTTTGGGCGAGCTTAAAATACTATTTTTGCCCTGTTGTGTATATACATAGTAATGGCTTATCAAAACGTGTTTGATTTACCTAGCTATGTTTTTACTACTCTTTACAACATTCAAAGAGTATTGGGGGTGCTAACCATGCTTGCACTCGCACAGCATTTTTTAAACTTTAAAACTAGCTACTTAAAAATATTAAATAGCTGGGTATTCCCTTTTTATCTATTACATCAAAGTGTACTCATAATTCTATGTTTTGTTTTGCAGCCTTTAAAGCTTGGTTATTTTATTGAGCCACTCTTAGTTGTTATTGGTACATGGTGTGTTTGGGCGGTCATTACATTAGTAGTTACACGCATTGATATTTTAGGGCCTTTTATAGGTGTTAAAGCTAAAAATAGCTATTCCAAGCCTTTTAAATTATTAGGTTATACAGTAAGTCTTGTTCTTGTATGCCCCTTAGCATTAAAACTCGTTTTTTAAGTTAAAAAAGCTTTATTAAAAATGCCATAACTTTGTCATACCTGTGTGTTGTTATTTTTGCCAATACCACACTAAGGAAAATAACAATGTTAAAAAGGTCACTTATAGCACTTTCACTCATATCAATATTAACGGGTTGCTCACTAGATGGAGATGACGGCCAAGACGGCACGCAAGGTATTCAAGGAGAACAAGGTACAGCGGGTCAAAATGGTACTAACGGCACCAATGCAAATTCGGCGTTAAATATAAGTTTAATAGGCCGCGCTGTACTTAATGCCCAAAGCCCTGAAGGCGCGGCTGAAATAGTCGCATATCAAGCATCTAAAAAGTGGATTTACGCTATTAATAGCTCTGGTGATGAAGCTGTAGTGAACATTATACCCGCCGACACCTTTGATACTGCTGCACTCGTCCAAGATAACGAAGGAACAGTGAATGCAACTAACCTTACATCAACCATTACCCTTACTTTAAATGACAACACCCCAGGCGATGCCAACAGCATAGCAATAGATGAAAACAACCAAATGCTAGCTGTGGCTATGGCTGCTAAAAATGTGGGCGAAGCGGGTCAAATTGCATTTTACGATATAAGCGGCGATGCACCGGCATTCATAAAAAATGTACCAGCGGGCTTTTTACCAGACATGGTGACTTTTAACCACGACGGTACAAAAGTAGTTGTAGCTAATGAAGGTGAACCTAATAGCGATTACAGTATCGACCCAGAAGGCTCTGTAAGCATAATTAATATAGTAGAAGGTGTAGTAGCCGATACGGCAATTAATATTGGCTTTACTACTTACAATAGTCAGCAAGCTGAACTTGAGTCTGATGGATTTGTGTTTGCCAACCCCACAGGGCGAACAATTAATGGTAATGAAATAAATACAACAGTTGCTATGGACCTAGAGCCTGAGTACGTCAGCATTTCTAAAGATAACAAATATGCCTATATATCAATTCAAGAAAATAACGCACTAGCTATCGTTAATTTAGAAGATAACTCTCTTGAACTAAAAGGGTTAGGATTTAAAGACTGGTCAGATTTACAAATAGATGCATCAGATAAAGACGGCGGTGTTAATTTTAAATCGTACCCAGGGCTTTATGGTATGTATCAGCCAGATACAATTTCAATCTTTAGCTGGAAAGGCGCAAACTTTATAGTGTCGGCAAATGAAGGTGATGCACGTGAATATTTCTTTGATACAACAGACGAGGCAGATTGCATAGCAAAAGGTGGTCTAGATTACGATGAAGACGATGGTTGCCTTGCCTATATAGATGAAAGCCGTGTTGAAGATTTAACGCTTGCTGCTAACTTTGATTACTTAAATAACGACGATGACGATATAGGCCGCTTGAAGGTAAGCACTGTAAAAGGTGATACGAATGACGACGGTCAATACGAATCGCTTTATGCCTATGGTGCACGCTCATTTACTATTTGGGACAGTAATGGGCTGGTGGTATTTGACTCAGGTGATGATATAGGTCGTATTACCGCATCGGTTCATGGTGAAGCCTTTAATAACAATGAAGATGAAAACGAAGGTGACACACGCTCAGATGATAAAGGTGCAGAACCCGAAGCGCTAACAATAGGTACGATAGACGAACGCACTTTTGCCTTTATAGGTCTTGAGCGCATGGGCGGGATTATGGTTTACGATATTACCAACCCTTACGATGTGCAATTTGAAGATTACTTTTATAACCGTGGTGTAATAAAAGGGGCAGATATAACCGGCGACCTTGCACCCGAAGGGATGGTATTTGTACCGGCTGAACAAAGTGCGACAGGCGAGCCACTGCTTATAATCGGTAATGAGATCTCAGGTTCTATAGCTGTATGGCAAATTGCAGCAAATTAAAACCAACAAAGCAGTACAGCGATTACTAAATGTACTGCTTTTTCTAACGCGCAAATATTAGCTGTAAAATAGCGACTTAACATGCGCGTTTTTTAATCTAAAATCAGCCCGCAGGCCTTTATTTGTATGCGTTTCATACTAAATTAATTTATTTGTCAAAAAGCTGAAATAAAACATTGACCCTCGCTCGAATCTCCCTATAATGCGACCCCACTGAGACGGGAAACGCTGAAGCATAGCAAAGCACAACGGCTCAGAGAGTTAAGTAAAAC
>NZ_PNCT01000195.1:0-269 GCF_005887365.1 Pseudoalteromonas sp. S3785
AGATAGTAATTAATCGTCAAATTAACTGTCATCAATGCTCTCAAGTTCGTCTTTCAATTTATATTCCAACATTAATTTGCGAATATTATCAGCAGCTTGTCGATATTGCGCCTCATCGTTACTTGCAAGTAGCTCGGCAAGTTCATTACTGTACTGGTCTTTTAATTGTTTTATTTGTTATTCAAAATTAGCAATTGCTGTATCAGGGTCTCACGGCTATTCAAGCTCTTGAAGCTCGTCAATCTGCTCGATTTGCTGAATACAAACCA
>NZ_PNCT01000196.1:0-425 GCF_005887365.1 Pseudoalteromonas sp. S3785
CTTCGCCGTGCTTCCAATGCAGGTAGACGCCCACATAAGGGCCGGTGTCGGCCCGGAAGATGTTGACGCCGATGCCGGTCAGCCCGTGCTCGGCGCAGAGTTGCTTGAGGGTCTGTTCCATCAGGCGGCCCTCCGGTTCGCAATCGCCATCGCATCCCAAGCGTCGGACGACGTGGCGAAAGGAATGCCGAGTGCGGTCATTTCCTGTTCGGCTTCGGTGATGGCACGGACGCGGGCGGTATACCTCTTGAGCGTCGTTGCAAGATTGGTGCGGCAAGCCGAGACGTAGGCTGCCGAGTGACGCGGCCACTTTCCGGCCAGCAATGCATCCTTCTCAGCGAGCACTTTGCGATACTGGCCGATGAAACGGATATCCTCGCACGACCGTGCCGACCGTCTCGGTGACACGTGGCGCCACGCCTTAA
>NZ_PNCT01000197.1:0-218 GCF_005887365.1 Pseudoalteromonas sp. S3785
CGTCAATTCGCGCAACAGCAAAAGCAAAAGCACTACTTAAGTGATGACAAATTTTTACTAAGCCATGCCAAAACGCATTAGCTTTCAAAACCGCAATAATTATGATATTTAGCGCAAAATGTTTTAACTGCGATAAGTTGTGCGCATGGGCGGGTAAGTTAAATACGGCTGTGGCTAGGCGCATTAGGCATGCATCAGCAACTGCGGGCCCCGCGTAA
>NZ_PNCT01000198.1:0-276 GCF_005887365.1 Pseudoalteromonas sp. S3785
TCAAAGTCGATATGAAAGCCATCATATGGTTCAAGTTCGGCCCATTTATCGCCTGCTACAATACGTACATTTTCTTTTAAACGAATAAAGCGTTTCGCATCATTTTGCGCTTCAATGCCGCCTTTTTGTAACAAAAAAATGAACGGTAATGCACTACCATCCATAATCGGCAATTCTGAGATATCTAATTGAACAATAAAATTATCGATACCCAATGAAGAAACCGCTGCAATTAAGTGCGCAGTCGTTGATAATCGAACACCATCTTTGTTAATT
>NZ_PNCT01000199.1:0-251 GCF_005887365.1 Pseudoalteromonas sp. S3785
GGAGCGTATAATAGGGCGTATTTTGCAACTTGATAAGAGCTAAATATTAATAATTAGCTAATAATGTCTTTTTCTTGTTAATATATCTATATTCTACTAATAACCTAGGTTGCTCATTCGTCTATTAGTAGTATTGCTTAGGTCTGCGTGGAATACACGACAAAATCAAACACAGTAATAACATAAGCGCTAAAAATGTACCGCTTTGAAATATTTAATGAAAACTGGTTATCTCAAAACTTGGTACGACC
>NZ_PNCT01000200.1:0-230 GCF_005887365.1 Pseudoalteromonas sp. S3785
CACTTTTTGCCTTACGCAAGCCCACCCGCTTATGGCCACACTGGTTGGACGGGCACAGTTACGGTTATTGATCCAACCTACGATTTAGACATTATTTTATTGACAAATGCGCGCCATACAGCAATAAAAGGAACCCAAATACACTCACAGGTTTTGGGCAAACAATACGATCCCGCGCAATATGGCTCGTTAGTATCGCTCATTTACGCAGCACAACTACCTCAATAAAT
>NZ_PNCT01000201.1:0-252 GCF_005887365.1 Pseudoalteromonas sp. S3785
GGCAGTAGGCGGTAAGCCGTTCTCTAGTGCCCGTATGTAGTCTTCATCGTAGTGCATTGCTTCATCATCGCCGGCGTCTGTTTCTTCAACTTGGCGAGGAAAGCGCACAGCTTGGGCTGGTGCATCGGAAAGCTCCGAGCAGCCATTTGCAAGCTGAGGTCCACCATCAAAAAACTCAAAGCGGTCGGTCAGTAATGGGTTTTCGTCGTTCCGGCGCGGAAGTGGCGATACTTCCCACGGGGAGCCTGTAAT
>NZ_PNCT01000202.1:0-272 GCF_005887365.1 Pseudoalteromonas sp. S3785
GAGCTGTTAAATCAATATTTAGCAGATGGTGTTAAGCGCGTTGTAGTAACCGCAACAGTAATAGAAGACGGCATTTTAAATGTGCTTATGGGGGTTAACGATAATTTCTATAACCCAGATGAGCACAAAATAGTGACTGCGGCGTCGTGTACGACTAACTGTTGAGGACCCATTGTTTAAGTTCTACTAGAATAAGTAGGCTGTTCTGACGGCTCATTGACCACTATTCACGATATAAAGTATACCACATCGAGGAGTGATGCGCCCCAGAA
>NZ_PNCT01000203.1:0-246 GCF_005887365.1 Pseudoalteromonas sp. S3785
GCAATCCCCACCGCTGATTACCAAACGGTTGAACAAATTGACCCTGCTCTTGCTTATTTCAAAGAAAAAGGCGCGCCAATTGTAATAAAAGCCGATCGCCTAGCGGCTGGTACAGGCGTGATTGTAGCAATGAACGACCCTGAAGCTGATGACGCTAGTCGCGGTCTGCTGGCAGGTGATGCGGTTCGCGAGGCTGGCAGCCGTGATGTCATCGAAGCGTTTTTAGAAGGCGAGGAAGCTTCGTTT
>NZ_PNCT01000021.1:0-91862 GCF_005887365.1 Pseudoalteromonas sp. S3785
AAATCATTTTGTGGGGCTAAACGTGTCGTTATCAGCGTTAAAAATTCTCATTTAGAACAACTAAATAGCGAATTTTTTACCTAGCTAACAACACGTTTTTCCAGCCTCAAAGGAGATCACTTAATTAAGCGGATTGGTATAAATGGAGTAACCACTTCAGTTAAATGACTGAAGTGGGGCACTAATACTCATTTTATTAAAAGGTGGTTTGTTTTACCTGAGAAACTTATAATGCTGTTAGCGTTTTATTTAGCACGTTATAAAGGCTAAATATTTAAGACAACTGGTATTGTTTGGGTTAAATAGTAAACCTAAAAAAGCCCTTATTGAGACTTCAGTAAGGGCTTTTTCAATAAATTTGGATAAAGTAAAAGCAGTTAAGCTTTTAGATTACGTACCAGCTTACTGTCGGTATTAACCACGCTACCGCCTTGGTCGTAAGTCATACTAGTTGGGGCGCCTATTAAAATATCTTTAAGCTGTTTTACACTTAAGTGCGCTTGGCGGGCAGCGTGCGAGTTTACTTTATTTTGTTTTTGGCACTGCGCTAACTGCGCCTTAACTTGCGCTACTCGCTCAGTTACTTCAGGGGCATTTTCATCATTTGCAGCAAAAAGTTTATTCAACTCTTTATCAAGCTGCGTAAGCTTAGTTAAAAAAGACATTTTTTGTTGGGCAAGTTCTTTTAAACCTTCACCTCTACGAGAGGCAATAATACTAAGCTCTTCGTTTAACAGCGCATGTAACGAATCTAAGCAATTCACTTGTTCATTTAATTTAACGCTAATTAAACTATTGTGATCAGCCATATACGTTAAACTCAAAATCCGCTAAGTTTTTGGTCAGCTTTTCAGCATCGATTTGGTATTTACCTTCGGTAATCGCTTTTTTAAGCTCAGCAACTTTTTCACTGTCAAAGCCAGAAGACTGCTGCGCTTTATCTTGCAGTGTTTTTAACTGCTGTGCTTGTGGTGTTAGACTCACTGAGTCACTCGCAGCTTTCGGCGAAGGGGTGGGTGCTGTTTGTGTACTTGCAGCATTATCTTTTTTAATATCAACTTGTTGCTGTTTAGCGTTTGTAAGCGCATTAGCTTGTTGATTACTGCCATTAACTTGATTAACCATAATAATAAACCTGTATATTACCCAACTTATGCCAAGTTATCGGCATATACATAGGATACTTTAGTATAAATCGAAATTAAATATTAACTTGCACAGACTCTACACCATCTACGCGTGCATTCAAAATTTTACCGGACTTTTTATTCTTAATCTGAACTTGTTCACCTAAAGTGCCATCTTCAAGTGCTATACCTGTTGTTTTTATCCTAAGTCCTTTAATACTCGCATAAATATTTACGGCATCGCCCTTACAAACCATGCAAATTTGATTAAGTAAAACGGGCATACCGCTGCGTATATTTCGTTTACTGCGGCTGCCAATAAGCATTAAAGGGTCATCTAAATATTGAACTCTAACAAATTGTGAAGGCTTCATTTGTACACTTAAATGAGACTCAGTAATAACCTCCCCACGGGCCAGGTTTGCCGTGGCAACCACAACGGGTGCCATTTTTACTATTCTTACATGAACATACTGAGTCCAGCTTTGCGCATCGTTACACTTTATTTGTACAGTCACCTGACGTGTAAATGGCGGCTCATTTGGCACAACCAACTCTGGGTCATTTTCGCACACTCTATCAGGAATACGGCTATCAAGCGCAAGCGCGGTGATCTCCACATTTTTCTCAAGAGGTACGGTAACTTGTTCAGCAATATGAGAAATTGCAATTTGTTGTAATAAATCTTTACTAAACACTTTTGCATGCAAAGGTGTTGCTAAGCAGAGGCTAGCAAGAAAATAAAAAACACTGTATCTTCTGACTTTTTTTAACAAACTCATAATGTTTCGACTATGCTTATGGTTTCAAACAGGGTATAAATATTTTGCGTCAAACTTTAGACGCTCCCGCGATGTTATGTAGCTTTATAAACAGAAAGCAATTATCGTTCCGCATTACTTGTTTTCTTTAGGAGATTTGAATGGCAGGCATTTTAGACTCAGTAAACCAGCGCACCCAGTTGGTTGGGCAGAACCGCCTAGAATTACTATTATTTAAGCTCAGAGGGCGTCAGCGTTTTGGGATCAATGTATTTAAAGTAAGAGAAGTACTGCAATGTCCCCCTTTAACGAGTATGCCAAAATCAAATGCATACATTCGGGGAGTTGCGCATATTCGTGGTCAAACTATTTCAGTTATCGACTTATCTATGGCCGTAGGCGGCCGCCCGATTGAAAATGTAAAAGACAGCTTCATTATAATTGCAGAATACAATCGTTCTGTGCAGGGCTTTTTAGTCGGCGGCGTTGAGCGAATTGTTAACATGAACTGGGAAAAAATAATGCCACCCCCGTCGGGTGCAGGGCGTTATTCTTATCTAACGGCTGTTACCGAAATTGAAAACGAATTAGTCGAAATTCTCGATGTAGAAAAAATCTTAAACGAAATTTGCCCGGTAAATACAGAGGTTAGTGCAGATCTGGCGGCCGATAGTGCTATACAAAAAGACTTAGGCGAGCGTATTGTATTTATTGCCGACGATTCAGCCGTGGCTCGTAACCAAGTAAAAAGAGCACTCGAGCCGCTTGGCGTGCAAACCGAGCTTGCAAAAAATGGTAAAGAGGCTTTAGTTAGGCTTAAAGAAATCGCCGAGCTTGATTGTAAAAATGATATTACTGAGCGTGTAGGTTTACTTATCTCTGATGTTGAAATGCCTGAAATGGACGGCTATACATTAACAGCAGAAATTAAAGCTGACCCTAAATTAGCTCCCCTACATGTTATTTTACACACTTCTTTGAGTGGTGTATTTAATCAGGCGATGATCGAAAAAGTCGGCGCGGATGACTTTATAGCAAAATTTAACCCAGATGAATTGGCAACAGCAGTTAAAAAATGGGTTCATTGTGATTAAGCAACAATAGGTGTTAATAATTTGAATAATAAAGATTTGCAGCAAAGTGACTACGATCAGTTCCGCTCTTTTTTAGAGCAGCAATGTGGTATTGTGCTAGGCGAAAACAAGCAATATTTAGTAAAAAGTCGGCTTGCTCCGCTTATGGCTCGTTTTAATGTTGAATCTTTATCACAGTTAGTGAGTAAAACGCTTGCCCCCCATGAGCGGCAACTTAGAGCCGCAGTGGTTGACGCCATGACCACAAATGAAACATTGTGGTTTAGGGATCAATACCCATTTGAGCTGTTAAAAAATAAACTCTTTCCTGAGTTCAAAGACACTCGCCGGCCAGTAAAAATTTGGTCAGCGGCCAGCTCTTCAGGTCAAGAGCCATATTCTATTGCCATGTCGGTTGCTGAGTTTCAAGCGCAGCAGCCGGGTGTGCTGCGTATGGGCGCACAAATTATTGGTACTGATATTTCCAATACAATGCTCGATATGTGTAAAAACGCTGAATATGATGCGCTGGCATTAGCGCGAGGGCTCTCAGCAGAACGCCGTAAAAAGTACTTTATGGATAGCGGCAATGGAATGGCAAAAGTTGTCGATTCAGTCAGAAAGCAGGTGAGCTTTAGACATTTAAACTTGCTCGACTCTTATGCCTTAATGGGCAAGTTCGATATTATTTTTTGCCGCAACGTACTTATTTATTTTTCACCAGAGGTTAAAGCAAAAATTATTAGCCAGTTTGCCCAAGCACTAAACCCAAAAGGGTACTTGTTTTTAGGTGCATCAGAGTCAATGACTGGCTTAAGTAACGAGTTCGACATGGTTCGTTGTAACCCCGGAATCATCTACCAAAAAAAATAACGCCTCTTCCTTCCCATTAAAAAACGACGCTTTGTGCGTCGTTTTTTTCTTTAATAACAAACTCCTATAAAAAAGTAACCTTATTCAAAACTACTGGCTTATTAATTGCTTTAACTTAGTTAAGTCAATTTTTTGGAGAATGTTATGGCTATCAGTTTTGATAAAGCATTAGGTGTCCATCCGCATGCGATGTTGATCCGCTCACAGCGGGCAGAAGTGCTTGCCACAAATATAGCGAATGCTGATACGCCTGGCTATAAAGCAAAAGATATTGACTTTGCCTCTGCATTAAAAGCGGCAAGGTCAACTCAGCAAAGCGGCAATAGCATGGTCACAACCAATGAAAAACACATTGCTGGCGGCACTCGCAGCGTAGGTGGTTCTGAGTTATTTCGCACTCCAAATCAAGGAGATACAGGCGATGGTAACTCAGTTGATATACAGGTGGAACGAAACTTGTATACACAGAATGCGATGGAGTATCAGGCAAGCCTGCAATTTTTAAGTAGTAAATTTAAGGGCCTGAATAAAGCGCTCGGTAGTCAAGGGTAATAATTATGAGTTTATATAATGTTTTTGATATTTCAGGCAGTGGTATGAGTGCGCAAAATGTGCGCCTAAATACTACCGCGAGTAATATTTCGAATGCTAATACAATAAGTTCATCCCAAGACAAAACATACCGAGCTCGCCAACCTGTATTTGCTGCCGAGCTGACTAAAGCGTCTGCCTCAGCCAGCAACCCTCAGGGCTCCGCTGTTGGTGTTAAAGTGTTGGGAATTGTTGAGAGTAACAAACCACTACAAATTGAATATAACCCTAATCACCCAAGTGCGGATGAAAATGGCTATATCTATAAACCCAACGTTAATGTTGTTGAGGAGATGGCAAATATGATCTCTGCCTCTCGCTCATATCAAACAAACGTGCAAGTTGCCGATGCAGCTAAGCAAATGTTAAGCAAAACGCTGTTACTTGGGCAGCGATAACCGAGGGTAGGTTATGAGTAACGATATTAGTACTAGTTCATCTTTTATGGACTCGATTACTTGGCAAGAGACTCAAGTAGCGACTTCCACTGAAGAGAGCGATGCGTTAACACAGGAAGATTTTTTCTCGTTGCTAACTCAGCAGCTATCGTATCAGGATCCGAGTAATCCGGCTGATAACGATCAAATGATTGCGCAAATGACTAATTTTACCATGGCGCAAGGTATCACAGATTTAAACACAAATTTTGAGTCGCTTGCCTCTTCAATGACTTCAAACTCTGCTCTACAAGCATCAACCCTGGTTGGTAAACAGGCGCTTTTAGAATCTAATACGCTTGAACTTGGTGAAAGTGGCGAGGCAAAAGGGTCGGCAGTTGCTGAAGAAGCCGTTGATAATTTAAAAATTAAAGTCACAGATGCCTCTGGGCAACTGGTTAGAACTATCGATATGGGTTCGCAAGCAGCGGGTGCTGTGCGCTTTAGTTGGGATGGGAATAATGAATCTGGCGAACGCCTACCAGAGGGCGAATACACGATTACTGCAGAGGGCAGTACCAACGGCGAGTTTTCAAGCTTACCGGTAGCCACATTCAAAAATATTGAAAGCGTTAATATCAACGGCTCTAGTGGCATTATTATTAACACCAAAGAGGGTGCGGTTAGGTTGACAGATGTCGCAGAGATCGCATAACCATTTAAAAGTATTTCGCCTGCTAGCAGGCTATTAGATTAAAAGTTAGAGGTGAATTATGAGCTTTAATATCGCACTTACAGGCCTAGCTGCCGCTCAAAAAGACTTAGACGTAACAGCAAATAATATTGCTAACGTAAATACCACTGGTTTTAAAGAATCGCGGGCTGAATTTGCTGATGTATATGCTGCATCTGTGTTTAGCGCAGGTAAAACCAAAAATGGTGATGGTGTGCAAACAACTATGGTTGCACAGCAATTTCATCAAGGCTCACTGCAATTTACTAACAACTCGTTAGACTTAGCGATTACCGGCGAAGGTTACTTTGCAATGACCGATGATATTTCGTCGCAAGATTTAACCTATACTCGTGCAGGTGCATTTAAGCTAAATCAAGACAATTTTATGGTTGACGCCAAAGGTAATTACTTACAAGCTTTTCCGGTTGATGCATCAAGTGGGGACACCACATCGGTAAGTCTAAGTACAACTAACCCAATTCAAATTCCTGATTCATCTGGTTCGCCTCGTGCTACGGAAAACGTATTTTTGTCATTTAATTTAGATGCAACAGCAGATGCTACAGGCCTTGCTTTTGACCCTACATCAAATGGTACGTATAACTCGTCAACGTCTACAACCGTTTACGACTCATTAGGTGAGCCGCATATTCTTCAGTACTTTTTTGTTAAAGAAGAAGACGCTGCTGCAGGTGGTACTGATAACAGCTGGGAGGTATACGCCACCTTAGATGGGAAAGTTGTAGATGGTACATCAGGTGCAGAACAAACAACTACACCTTATACACCGATAGCTACACTTGGCTTCGACTCTAGTGGTTTACCTGCAACAACCAACGGTATAGCAAATACTAACGCTACAACATTTGACGAAATTAATTTACCGGCAGGTGCAGGCACTGGTTTATCGTCAATGCTTGATAACGGCGCGACATTTCCAAGCACGGGTATTGAGTTAAATTGGCGCGATGAAAATAACACAGCAGGACGTATTCCCACTCAGTACTCAAGTGGTTTTGAAGTAAAAGCCCTTGACCAAGATGGCTCTACAGTCGGTCGTTTAGCGGGTATTGATATTGGTACAGACGGTAAAATTGTGGCCTCGTACAGTAATGGTGATTCAACCTACTTAGGGCAAGTGGCTATGGTACGTTTTCCAAACTCACAAGGTTTATCGCAAGTAGGCGATACCAGCTGGAAGCAAAGTATTGACTCTGGCGAGCCGGTAGCCGGTGAAGCAGGCTCGGGTACTTTTGGTAGTATTAATTCATCTGCACTTGAGCAATCAAATACCAACTTAACAAACGAATTAGTTGATTTGATTACCGCTCAACGTAACTACCAAGCAAACTCTCGAGCGCTTGAAGTTAACTCAACAATTCAGCAAAGTATTTTGCAGATTCGATAAGTTAACCTTATTTTTGGTTAAGATTTTAAGGCTGCATTTTTGCAGCCTTTTTTATACCTAATACCACAAAAATAGCCTAGCTGAACCGTTCAATACCTTTCTTATATTGCGTCAAATTTAATCTGGCATCTATTTTGCATTTATCAACTCAGAGATTTTTTATGTGAGTCGATGTTATGGACAAAATGGTCTACATTGCGGCCTCTGGCGCTAAGCAAAGCCTACAGGGGCTTGCACTTAAAGCCAATAATTTGGCAAACGCAAATACCACAGGTTTTAAAGCTGACTTCGCGCAAGCGCGTTCTATGCAAGCATTCGGCGAGGGCTTGCCGACCCGAGTGTTTTCTATGCAAGAGCGACCTGGTTCTAACATGACCTCTGGCGGCATAATAGAAACAGGGCGAGATTTAGACATTGCCATGAGCGATAACGCCTGGCTCGCTGTTCAAGATGAGTCAGGGAATGAAGCCTACACTAAAGTCGGTACGCTGAACATTACTGCACAAGGCATGTTAGTAACGAGCCATGGTCGTCAAGTTATTGGCGAAGGTGGCCCCGTAATTCTACCTGTCCCTATTGAAAAAATAAGCTTTAGTGCAGATGGCGCCATTCAGGTTCGCCCGCAAGGCGCACCAGCCAATTTTTTAGAAGAAGTAGACACGCTACGTGTTGTTGAAGGAAACAGCAGGCAGCTTGAAAAAGGTAACGATGGTTTATTTAGACCAGTACCTGGGCAAACCGTTGATACCTCTGAAAATGTAAAAGTATTAAGTGGTGCACTGGAAATGTCTAACGTTAATCCAGTTCACGAAATGGTCGATATGATCAACCACCAACGTCAATTTGAGTTACAAGTAAAACTAATGAAAACAGCTGAAGAGATTGACGAACGTCAAGATCAGTTGATGCGCATAGTTTAACTTTAAAATGAGGGCATACTTATGAATCCTGCATTGTGGATAAGTAAAACAGGGCTAGACGCTCAACAAACTGATATTTCAGTTATTTCAAATAATTTGGCGAATGCCAGTACCGTAGGTTACAAAAAGAGCCGCGCTATTTTTGAAGATTTACTGTATCAAAACATCAACCAACCTGGCGGGCGATCATCACAAGATACTGAGTTACCATCAGGCCTAATGCTTGGTGCCGGTGCAAAAGTGGTTGCTAACCAAAAAGAGTTTACGCAAGGCAATATGCTTACCACTGAAAACTCACTTGATTGGATGATCTCAGGCGAAGGCTTTTTTGAAGTGTTGCAACCTGATGGCAATATTGCCTATTCGCGTAATGGACAATTTACTACCGATGAAGACGGCCGCATTGTTACTTCAGGCGCTGGCTTTGTTGTTCAGCCCGAAATGAATGTTCCCGATGATGCGCAATCAATTACGGTTTCTCAAGATGGTGAAGTATCTGTACGTGTTGCAGGGCAAGCCGATAATGTGGTGATTGGTCAGCTAACAATTAGCGACTTTATTAATCCATCTGGTCTTGAGCCAATTGGTCAAAACCTTTACACCGAAACGGCTGTTAGTGGTGCGCCTGTGCAAGGTAATCCAGGCGTAGAAGGGTTGGGTACTATTATTCAGGGTTCGCTTGAAACATCAAACGTTAATGTAACAGAAGAACTGGTAAACCTTATCGAAACACAACGTGTTTACGAAATGAATTCAAAAGTAATCTCAGCCGTTGACGAAATGATGAGCTACATCAATCAACAGTTATAATCGTGCACAAGGGGATAGTTATGCGTAAAGTTATTTTATTTGCTGCAGGCACCTTATTTTTAAGTGGCTGTGTTTCTACGCAAAATAGTGAAGTGGTTCAAGACGACCCATACTACGCACCCATGTACCCAGAGCCCGTAGCAGAGCCTGTTGTTGCAACAGGTTCGCTATTTAATACCAACACATTTAATGACCTGTATTCAGATAAAAAAGCGCTTAGAACAGGCGATATAATTACCGTTAAGCTTGAAGAGTCAACACAAGCTACAAAAGCCGCAAAAACTGAAACTGACAAAGAAACCGACGCCAGTTTGGACCCCATTATTGGATTAGGTGGCTTACCTGTCAATATAGGTGGCGACAGTATTCAGTTTGGTATTGGTAGTGATTCATCATTTACCGGTGACTCTAAATCAAATCAGTCGAACAGTTTAGTGGGTGATATTTCTGTAAATGTTATGCGTGTTTTACCCAATGGTAACTTAGTTATCCGTGGCGAAAAATGGCTAACACTTAACACTGGCGAAGAGTTTATTAGGCTCGAAGGGCTAGTTCGCCCGCAAGATGTAAGCGCCGATAACACGGTTGAGTCGAATAGAATTGCGAATGCCCGCATCCAGTATTCAGGAAAAGGGCAAACACAAGAGGCGCAAAGCCCAGGGTGGTTAACACGTTTCTTCAGTAGCTCGTTGTTTCCATTTTAAAGGATAGTAGTATGAAAAACATTAAAGCGTTTATTTTGATCATACTGCTAGGCTGGCAATTTTCTGCCAGCGCGGAACGAATAAAAGATGTTTCTATGGTTGAAGGGGTCCGTGCCAACCAATTGGTAGGCTATGGTTTAGTGGTGGGGCTACCTGGCACAGGGGAGCAAAACTCTTACACGCAACAAAGTTTTAGGGGCATGTTAAACAGTTTTGGTATTACCTTACCTTCAACGCAAAGCCCTAAAATTAAAAACGTAGCAGCAGTGGCAGTTCATGCTGAGCTGCCGCCGTTCAGAAAGCCAGGGCAAACAATTGATATTACGGTTTCCTCTATTGGCAGTGCAGGGAGTTTACGTGGCGGCACATTACTACAAACTTTCTTGAAAGGGGTTGATGGTAACGTATACGCCATAGCACAAGGCAGCTTAATAGTAGGGGGGTTAGGTGCACAAGGGCTTGATGGTAGCAAAGTAGTAATTAATACCCCAACCGTCGGCCGCGTACCAAACGGAGCTACTGTTGAGCGCGAAGTTAAAAGTCCTTTTATGCAAGGCGACTACATTACGTTTAACTTAAATCGTCCAGACTTTACTACTGCAAAACGTCTAGAAAAAACAATCAATGATTTAGTTGGTCCTAATAGTGCACAGGCGATTGATGCAGCCTCAGTACGCGTTATTGCCCCGCGTGATGCATCGCAAAGGGTGTCTTATTTATCAACGCTTGAAAACCTAGAGTTTAAGCCTGCTGACACCTCTGCAAAAATCATTGTTAACTCACGCACAGGCACAATTGTCATTGGCAAAAATGTGAAGTTACAGCCTGCGGCAATAACCCACGGCGGCCTAACAGTTACGATTGCTGAACAGCAAAATGTAACGCAGCCTAATCCTTTAGCAGAAGGCGAAACCGTCGTTACACAGCAAAGTATTATTGACGTTAACCAAGATGATTCCCGTGCGTTTGTATTTAACCCAGGCGTCAGCTTAGATGACTTAGTGCGTGCTATAAATGAAGTAGGTGCAGCACCTGGCGATTTAATGGCTATTTTAGAAGCCCTTAAAGAAGCGGGTGCAATTAACGGACAGCTTGTTGTTATTTAAATTATTAAAAGCTCGGTGTTACAACAATGTAGCCGAGCTTTTTTAATAAAACCTGCCTTTAAAATGCCTTTGGCTTAATTTTTGCATTTAACGAAGTATTATTCATTTTTGTGTCAAAAAGCTGATGGAAACAAATCACCTCGATAAGCAAAACTTTTTTGATTTAAGTAATCTTAATACTTTACGTCAAGACGCCTTAAACAGCGGTGATGCATCTACTGATGCCTCTAAAGCGGCGCTTAAAAAAGCAGCGGCACAATTTGAAGCTATTTTTACGCAGATGCTTCTAAAAGGCATGCGTAAAGCTAACGAAGCATTTGAAGATGAAGACAGCCCATTTAATTCTAGCGGCGTAAAGTTTTTTGAAGAAATGCACGATCAGCAGCTCTCTTCTGAGCTTTCATCAAATGGGTCTTTAGGCTTGGCTGATTTAATTGTGCAGCAGCTCTCTCCAGAGGCTGAAAACTTTATGCCTGGCTCAGTGTTAAGAACTACTAACGACTTTATCAGTGATAAACGCGCAGGCTCTGAACTACCCCACGAAAAACTGAATAGTGTTGAGCAAGTAAATAAAGACGACTTAGCCCTCAGCAGCGAAGCAACAGACACTAAAACCCCAACACAGCCTGTACAGCAACCGTCATTTAATAATGCTGGAGAGTTTGTGAGTGCAGTGTGGGAGCATGCCAAAACAGCGGCCGAAAAAATAGGTTTAAACCCTGCAGTGATGGTCGCTCAGGCGGCCCTTGAGACTGGTTGGGGCAAGCATATTATTAATAAAAGTGACGGTAATAGCTCAAATAACCTGTTTAATATTAAATCAGATAAAAGCTGGGAAGGCGACAAAGCAAGTAAAGTAACGCTTGAATTTGAGCAAGGCACGCCTGTTAAAAAGCAAGCAAGTTTTAGAGCTTATGATTCTATAAAAGAAAGCGTAAACGACTTTGTCGATTTTTTAACGCAAAACCCACGTTACGAAGAAGCATTACAAAAAACAGCACAGCCAAACGAATTTTTAGATTCGCTACAAAAAGCAGGCTATGCAACGGACCCTAATTACGCGAGCAAAATAAAAAAAGTGCTAAATAGTAGTGAGCTTAAAAATATTGCAACAAGCGCGTTTACCCAAGGAGTGAAGTAATATGTCGTTTAGTTTATTAAATATTGCCAGTTCAGGGGTGCGTTCAAGCTCTGAACTGTTGCAAACGACCAGTAAAAACATCACCAATGTAAACACCGAAGGCTACGTACGTGAGCGCACTGAATTTACCACTATGGTAGATAACCAAGTAGGGCGCGGCGAAACATATCGGTTATTGAACGAATTTGCCCAGTCGCAGTTAAACCGCGATACGTCAAATAAATCGTTTTTTGATCAATTCGTAACAGAAGCCAACCGTGTTGATACTATTTTTTCGGAAGAGTCTAACAACTTATCAACCGGCATTAATTCATTATTTAATAACGTGCAAGAGGCGCTAAATCAGCCGTCTTCATCAGTTGCTCGTTCACTCGTAATGACCGATGCGCAAAGTTTAGTTGATCAAATGGACAGGCTCTCAGGCATTGTGCTTGAGCAACAAGGTATAGTGAATGAGCAACTTGAGATTTTTTCTGAAGAAGCCAACTCGCTCATACAAAATATAAATACGTTAAACCAAGAAATTGCAGTCGTAAATGGTACTAATAACGCATCAGACGCGAGTTCTATTTATAACCAGCGCGACTTAGCTATTCGTGAATTATCAGAACTTGTAGATATAGAAACACTCGATGGCCCTAATGGCGAAAAACTCGTATTTATGGGCAGCGGTGAGTCTTTAGTTATGGAAAACGGTACATTTAACTTATTTTCTTTGTCGGGCGACCCCGATCCTAATTTTAAAGAATTGACGCTTGATGTTAATGGCGGCAAAGCCGTGCCGCTAGAGATAGATGCAAGCAAATTAAAAGGCAAAATTGGCGGCTTACTCGCATTTAGAGACGACATACTTGTGCCTGCACAAAACCAGATTGGCCAAATGGGATTGGCAATTGCAGATGCGTTCAACGAGCAAAATAAATTGGGTATGGATGCTAACGGCGAGCTAGGCGGTGATATATTTACCATACCTACTGTGGGTGCTTATGCATACCAAGCTAATACCGGCGGCGCCAGTTTAACTGCCACGCTTGAGGCCGGTAAAGGCAGTGAACTGCCTGCCAGCGACTTTATTGTTACTTATACCGCTAATGCAAATGAAGTGAGCATTCAGCCCGTTGATAATAAAGGGGAGCCGATAGGCAGCGCCTCTTTAGCGACGATACCGCCATCTGGAGTTATTGACTCAGACGACATTACAAGTGGGGAGTCGTTTGGTTTACAAATTAATGTAACGGGTACAGGTAATACTGGCGATCAGTTTCAAATTAAACTTAACTCTGAGGCGGCGACCAGTATTTCCCTTGCGACAAGCCGCGGTGAAGACTTAGCTCTGGCATCGCCTATTCGTACAGCTAACAGCATAGATAATGTAGGCACTGCTACTATTTCAGCTGGAGAAGTAACAAGCGTTACATCGGGTGGCTTTACCACCGCCCCTAGTTTAGCCAATGGTGATATCACTCTTGTTAAAACGGGCGCTGCAAATGAATACCAAATTACAGATGCAAATGGCACCACAACCTTTACTATAACGCCACCGGCAGAGGGTATACTGGCTCAGGCTGGTGCACCTTATAGCAACTATGGCTTTGACTTTGACATTGAAGGCACGCCAGCCACCGGAGACACTTTCACCCTTGAATTTAACGAAGGCGGCTTTGATGATAATCGTAATGGTTTAAAACTCGCTGATTTACAGAATGGCGAATTAGTGCGTAAAAATGTAGTGACAACAGCCACTGCCGACAATCACGACACATTTAACCAAGCCTATTCGGGGTTAGTGAGTGATATTGGTGTAGTCACTGGTCAAGCCATTACCAGTGCTAGTGCATTTGATGCATTAGCCCAGCAATCTGAAGCCTGGTATGAATCACTCTCGGGTGTAAACCTTGATGAAGAAGCAGCCAATTTACTACGTTTCCAACAATCATATTCGGCATCAGCTCAAGTACTAGCTGCGGCCCAAGAAGTTTTTGACACCTTATTAAGTGCGGCGAGGTAATTATGCGTTTATCAAATAACTTAATGTATCAAAACAACATTAATAAAATACTCGATAACCAACAAAGTGTTGCTAATGCACAAGAGCAAGTAACAACAGGTAAAAAATACTTAACTACCTCAGAAGCACCTGCCGCTATCTCGCAAGGAATGCTGTATTCAAATAAAATACAAACAAATGAGCAATATACTAAAAATATTGACCAATTAACTGGCCGTCTTGAGACTGAAGAAACCATCTTACAAAGTATAAATACCAATATCCAACAAGCGCAAGAGCTAGCGATTCAAGCAGGTAATGGTGTATATACTCAAGATGATTTAGAGTCAATCGCGGCTGAGCTGAGTGAAATACAAAAAACACTCGTCAATTTAATGAATACCCGCTCAGAAGACGGTAAGTTTATATTTTCAGGCTACCAAGACAGCACTCAACCCTATCAGTTTGACTCTACAACAGGTGAGTACACTTATAATGGGGATCAAGGCCAGCATGTTATAACCATTGCTGAAGGGGTGAGTATTAAATCAAGCGATAACGGCTTTGATACATTTGAAAAAAGCGATGCAAGGTTAGATGTTACAGATAATCAAGCTGCTATCCCGGTAACTACCCCTGCAAATAATATTACAGCGGGCACGGTTTATGTAGATGGTCAAACAGAGTTCGACCGTTTCCATCAAGATAATTACAATGCTGACCCAACCGCTGCGGCAACAGCGAACACGTATAATGTTATAATAACGCCAGGCGCTACCGCTAATGACCCCGATACTTATGAAATTTTGCGTGACGGTGTGTCGCTAAGCCCTGCACAAGTTGGCGAGGTAACGGATGAGCCAATCGATTTTGCTGGAATGAAAATCGAATTTGAAGGCGCAGCACCAGGCCAGCTTGATTTTACCCTCGAAAAGCCGCACAAAGAAAATGTGCTTAATACATTACAATCACTCATTACAGGGCTAAATGATGGCACACTGGATAACAATGATTTTCAGCAAGTGCTAGCTGATGGTGTAGTACAGCTTCAAAATGCAAGTGAGCAAGTCGTGTATACGCAAGCGAGCTTAGGCGGGCGTATGAATGCGGTTGAAAGTGTAAGCGACTCAAACCTTGCGCAAGATATTCAAAACAAAAGCAACCTTTCTGATCTAGTAGAAGTAGATATGGCAGAAGCTATTAGTGACCTCACTAAACAAGAAACCGCACTGCAAGCCTCGCAAGCCACATTTGGCCGTTTAACTAACCTTTCATTATTTGATTACTTGTAAATAAATTATAAGCAGAAATACCTTGCCGCTTTAGTTAGCATAAAGCGGCAAAAACCTCCCTCATTAGCGTGGCAATAATTTGTCACTTTAATACCTAAACATTTAACGCTTCGTTAACTCTCCAACACTTTTAAAAAAGTTACTTAAAAACAACCGCTTAAATGTTTTTTAAAGTTGGCACAGTAAATGCTTTTCTAATGATAAGAAATTATCGAATAGTGGTTCCTGTTAAAACGTGTTGAACCACACTCTGTTTAAACCTAGGAGATGGTCAAATGGCATTAACAGTAAATACTAATGTGTCGTCATTGAACGCACAACGTAACTTAACAAAATCTGGCGAAGGCCTAGCAACTTCAATGGAGCGTTTATCATCAGGTATGCGTATTAATAGCGCAAAAGATGATGCGGCGGGCTTACAAATTTCAAACCGCTTAACCTCTCAAATAAATGGTTTGTCAGTGGCTCAACGTAATGCCAATGATGGTATTTCAATGGCGCAAACCGCTGAAGGTGCGATGAGTGAGTCGACCAACATACTTCAGCGAATGCGTGAACTTGCGCTGCAAGCGGCTAATGGTTCAAACTCAGCAGAAGATAGAGAAGCACTGCAAAAAGAAGTATCAGCACTTCAGGTTGAGCTAACCCGTATTGCAGAAACCACCTCATTCGGTGGTCAACAGTTACTAGACGGTAGTTACGGTAGTAAAACTTTCCAAGTAGGCGCTAATGCTAACGAAACCATTAATGTATCACTTTCAAGCGTTGCAGCTGAAAAAATTGGGTCAAACCAATTAAATTTACAAGGTGTTGCAAATACAGGCTTTGGTACTGCCGTAGCGGCTGGCGCTACTGCACCTGCAAACTCAGTAGCTGCGGGTACATATACGATTTCAGGACGTGATGACTCAATAATTAATATTGAAGCAGGTACCACAGCAAAAGATGCTGCAGCTAAAATTAACCAAATGACAGGAACTACCGGCGTTACTGCGCAAGCGCGTACTGAGGCTGTTCTTGATATTGGTGGTGCAGCTACCGTTGCTGATGAAATAGTAAGCTTTGAGCTAAATGGCGAAAAAGTATCGTTTGTGGCCACTGCTAATGTAGACAGTGATGAGCAAGCAATGGCTGAAGCGATAAATGCGCGTACAGATGAGCATGGTGTTACAGCTGTAATTGAAAATGGCGTGCTAACTATCTCTAACAACCAAGGTGAAGACGTCGTAATCGAAGATTTTGAAACGACTGACGCTACAGGTACAGCGGTTGCTGCTACTTTAGATGTTACCGCGGCTTCATATAATGGTAACCCAGATACCGCAGTAACACTTACCAGTGGTACTGGTACAGACTCAACACGAGTAATGGGAAGTATTCAGCTTAATTCTGCAGAGGTGTTTACTGCTACTGCAGATGATACTTCTTTAGCTGCGACTATTAATGAGACCACCAGTAAGCTTGAAAATGCAGCTGATATTGATGTGACTACTCAAAAAGGCTCCCAAGATGCGCTTTCAATCATTGATAATGCAATAGCCAATATTGATGAGCAGCGTGCGGGATTAGGTGCTGTGCAAAACCGCTTTAGCTTTACAATTAACAACCTTGCAAACATTGAAGAAAATGTAACCGCATCGCGTAGCCGTATTCAAGACACCGATTTTGCTACGGAAACAGCAGAGATGACTAAAAACCAAATACTACAGCAGGCAGGTACATCAATCCTTTCGCAGGCAAACCAAGTACCACAGGCTGCGATTAGCTTGTTAGGTGGTTAGTAATAAACGCTATTAATAAAACTTATAAAAAAGCACATCTTGATAGGTGTGCTTTTTTTGTTTTTTGTCCAAAAATAGCACGCTGTACGTGAATAAAAAACTTTTTTAGGGGGAAGTGAATTTATTATTTCCTTTAAAATTAGTTGTTTATATTTATTTTATTAATAACTTTAAAAATAAATCAAAATAACGCTAAAGATAAATTTTCTCCTGCCGTTAACTTAACCAGTACAGAGCTTGAACATACAATTGTGACAGCTCTTGGTTAAATCTAAACAGTCACATTACGAAAGTAATCAGGAGTTTTATTATGATTTCAGTAAATACAAATGTATCTTCATTAAACGCTCAGCGTAACCTTTCTACTTCAGGCTCTGACCTTGCAACGTCAATGGAGCGTTTATCATCAGGTATGCGTATCAACAGCGCAAAAGATGATGCGGCAGGCCTACAAATTTCAAACCGTTTAACATCACAAGTAAATGGTTTAGCAGTAGCACAACGTAACGCTAACGACGGTATCTCAATGGCACAAACCGCTGAAGGTGCAATGAGCGAGTCTACAAGCATTTTACAACGTATGCGTGAGCTAGCACTGCAATCAGCAAACGGCTCAAACTCGACAGAAGACCGTGAGTCACTTCAAAAGGAAGTGTCTGCATTGCAAGTTGAATTAACACGTATCGCAGATACAACATCATTTGGTGGTCAACAGCTTCTAGATGGTAGTTTTGGTTCTAAATCTTTCCAAATTGGTGCTAACTCAAATGAAACTATTAATGTTTCGTTATCAAGTGTAGCTGCAGAAAAAATAGGGTCTAACCAAACAAACCTTCAAGGTGCAGCCAATACAGGTTTTGGTACTACAGTTGCAGCGGGCACTACTGCGCCAGCTAGTGCAGTTGCAGGTGGTACTTACGACATTTCTGGTAGAGGTGATGCTACAATCAACATAGCTGCAGGCGCTTCAGCAAAAGAAGCTGCAGCTTCTATTAATCAAGCTACTAATACCACAGGAGTAACAGCCCAGGCAAGAACAGAGGCGACTTTAGATATTGGTGGTACGGCTACAGTAGCAGGCGAAACAGTAAGTTTTAAACTAAATGATGAAAAAGTTTCTTTCGTAGCAACAGCTAACACTGTAAGTGATGAGCTAGCTATGGCTGAAGCTATCAATGCTGGTACTGATGAGCACGGGGTTACAGCTACAATAGATAATGGCGTACTTAGCATTTCGAACAATCAAGGCGAAGATGTTACTATCGAAGATTTCGCAACTACGGATGCTGCAGGTGCCGACGTAGCTGCAACTCTAACAGTTTCTGCATTAAGTTATAATGGTACTGCCGAGGATAATACTACCCCAACAGTATTAACTAGTGGCCCAGTTGCTGGAACTACTAATGATTCAACAAGAATTACAGGTGGTATACAACTTAACTCTTCTGAAGTTTTTACAGTTGAGGCGAGCGATACTTCTTTAGCTTCTACAACAAATGAAGTTACAAGTAAATTAAACAATGTAGCGGATGTCGATATTACTGACCAAAAAGGGTCGCAGGATGCACTAGCTATCATTGATAACGCAATTGCTAACATCGATGCTCAACGAGCTGGTTTAGGTGCGGTTCAAAACCGTTTTGACCACACTATTAGCAACTTATCAAACATCTCTGAAAACGTATCTGCTTCACGTAGCCGTATTCAAGACACAGACTTTGCGACTGAAACAGCAGAGATGACTAAAAACCAAATCTTGCAACAAGCTGGTACGTCAATCTTATCGCAAGCGAATCAGTTACCACAAACAGCTCTAAGCTTATTAGGTTAATAATTAAAACGTTATAGCTTAATGGGTAGCTAGCTAGTACAAAAAGTCAGTATTAGTTTTAAAAAACAAGGAGGTGGCTTTAGCTACCTCCTTTTGTGGTTTAAGGGTATAAATTAAGCTATTGTTAGTCTAATAACTATACAAGTTCGGCAATTTTAGGAGGCGTTATGAACACCATTACTTCAAACGCAGAAGTTACTATAGCATCAACATCTTTAACTGGTGAAGATAAACAAATAGGGCAGGCTGGCTCAGTATTGACTCAGCGAGCTGTTGATGACGTAAATAAAACGGATGAACAAGGCCCACAAAATCAGTTAAGCAACCAATACGCACAACAAGGAACTGAGACTAATAGTTCGCAAAACCAACAGCTTGAGCGTGAACAGCTTGAAAAAGTGGCGCAACAATTGCAGGACTTTATGGGTGAAATGAACCGTAGTCTGCAATTTCAAGTTGATGAAGACTCAGGCCGTGACGTTATTAAAATACTTGATAAAACCAGTGGTGATGTAATTAAGCAATACCCTTCGGAAGAGGTATTAAGTTTAGTATCAAAGCTTTCTGAATCTGCAGGTATTTTAATCGACCAAACAGTATAATCGCCGTAGTGTTGATATATTATTAGTTAAGTTTTTTGGGTTTAAAGAGGTGAAGTATGTCTATTTCGTTTAATGGTTTAGGCTCTGGTTTAGCGGTATCAGATATAGTTGATGCGCTAGTTAATGCTGAGCAGGCTCCAGCTGAGGCTCGTTTAAACACTCAAGAAAGTACGCTAACTACTGATATTTCTGCTGTAGGTGCTTTAAAGTCTGCGCTACAGCAAGTACAAACAGCAATGGAAGCGCTAGGTGACGCTGATAACTATCAAAAACGTAGTGCATCAGGCAATGATGATTTTGTCTCTATCAGTGCTGATGAAGACGCCCAGCCAGGTGGCTATTCTGTAAAGGTTAATAACCTTGCTACAGAGCATAAAATACTATCAGAAGCATTTGATGCTGACGCCGCTGTGGGTGAAGGTACTATGACACTCAGCTCCGGCGAGAATAGCTTTGATATTGAAGTATCAGACACCGCAACTCTAAGCGAAATCAGAGACGCGATTAACGACAGCACCGATAACGATAGCATAAACGCAACAATCATAACGGATGATACAGGCCAGCATTTAGTTCTTTCAGCTAAAGAGAGTGGCTTAGAAAACGAGATTAAAGTAGAAGTAACGGATACTGACGGTAATAACACAGATACCAACGGACTATCTCGTTTAGCTTTTGACTCTGCAGGTGTACAAAATGCATCTGAAATTATTGCTGCAACCGATGCATCCATTACCATTGATGGCTCACTCACAGTTAGTAGTTCTTCAAATACGTTTACTGATGTTATAGACGGTATAACAATCACCGCTAAAAAAGCTCAGGGTACTGATGATGATTTAAGTGATATATCGGTAACCGAAAATAATAACAATATCCAATCGGGCTTAAACAATTTTATTTCTAGTTACAATGAATTACTTGAACTTAGTAATAACTTAGGGGCATCAAGCGAAGATGGTGCTGGTGTAATGGCCGGTGATTCGTTACTACGCGGTGTAATGTCTAAATTGCGAGAGCAGATTACCGACTCTGTAGATTTAGGCAATGGCAACTCATTATCACTTTCGCAATTAGGTGTTGAAGCCGATCGTTATGGAGTATTGACGCTTAATACCGAGACTTTAAATGAAAAAATTGATGAAGATGTCGACTTAGTGCAGCAGTTTTTTGTAGGCACAGATGAAGACGAAGGCGGCTTTGCCCAATCGTTTGATGAGCTAATGAGCTTTTACACCGACACCGACGGCATCATCCAAAACCGTATCGACAGTAAAACAAATCAATTAGAAGATATTGATGAACAGCGCGAAAGCCTAACAAATAAAATGGAATCGTTATCTGACAGGCTATACGCTCAATACAACGCCATGGATTTATTGGTAGCGAGCTTAAACTCGACAAGTAGTTACGTGCAAGCGCAGCTTGAAAATATGCCTGGTGTGGTGAGTAATAATTCTTAATTTTCCATATTAATTATGAACATAAAAAAACCGTTTAAAAACGGTTTTTTTATGTCTAAATATTGCCTTTAAGATGCCTAGTAAGTTTTAAAACTGCTAGAAGTAGCTATACCGACTTATAAGCCGAGATTGCTTTACCTGTTTTTTTTTGCTTAATTATGGCTTTAGATGATTCATTTTTTACAGCATTTGCCTGCTTGCTAATGTTGTTGATATTGGTTTGCACAGCCACAAGTTGCTCGGCGGTAGGCGGGTTATCGCTTTCGCACCAGCGCTTAAGCTCACTATTTAAAGTATCCATAATAGGGGGAGCTTCATCAGCGTTATTGCTTTGCACTAATAATTCGATTCTGCTGAGCAATTGATTAATATGCTCAGCTTTACTTGTTTCCTCTAAAGCCATTCGCTTATACCGCAGGATTACGCTGATCGACAGGAATGCTATCCCACCCTTCTTTAATTTCTTTAATAATGCCAGCTACTTCAGAAATAATCTCAATATCATTGTCAACATTTGCTTGCACAAGGCGTCTTTGGCAGTAGTCATAAAGTGCTAATAAATTATTTGAAATACTCGGATCTTGTTCCACTTCTAAATTAAGCGCGTCTTGTAATGCACCTAAGAGTAAAATACAGGCAGAGATGTTTTCGCCTTTTTTTTCTATTTCTTTGCGCTCAATAAACCCTTTAGTAGCGGCCAAGCGGCCAATTATGTTACTAAAAATAAGGTTAATTTGCTCATAGGGCGCCATTTCTGCGATGTTGCTGGCGCGCACTTGAGAATATTTTTTTAATGAAACATGAGCCATGGAAAATCCTAAATAAATATGTGAAATCGTCTGTACGTAACAAAAGCAATATTAATGCCAAGCATATTGCATTTATTTAGTTATCGGCATTGTTGCTTTCAACTTAAGTTAATTATAGTTTATATTTTTGACCTACGTAGATTTATGCACTAAGTAAAAAACAAGACATAGCATTAGCTTTAAGTATTAAACAACAAAACAATACTTAAGTTTTAATTATTAAGTATTATTGTTTTATAGCGATGTCTATTTTTTGGCGTTTATGTCAAAAAACCGCCGCTATTACTTGCATCCATACAGATCTCGCTTACAATTTAGCTAATAAAATAAATTAGTGAAATTATGGCTCGCTAACTATGATCTTGATTTTAGATAATAATAATAACCGTGCAATAGGATTACATGCATCACTTACCTTTATTGGGGAAGCTGTGCAGTTGCTTGATGAAAATGACTTTGAAGAAGTATGTAGTAAGTATCAACAGCAAGAATGCATTGTTATTTTAGGCGCATTACAAAGCTTAGATCATGAAGGCTTAATTAAACGCTACCCAACCCTGCCTTTTTTACTCATTGGTGAAACACTCAAGCCATTATTAAGCATTGCTAATGTAGTGGGACTAATTTGTGAGCCGTTTAATCACGAAGTAACCACACAGTTATTACACGACTGCCAACAGTACCAACGTATGCTTCCTGGAAGTCACAAGCATCATAAGCCACATAAAACATTTGATGGTTTAGTAGGGGAAACTGACGCGGTTAAAAACGTACGCTTTTTGATAGAGCAAGTGGCTAAAACCGATGCAAACGTGCTTATTTTAGGTGAGTCGGGTACGGGTAAAGAAGTGGTTGCGCGTAATGTACATTTATTATCTAAACGCAATACGGGGCCATTTGTACCAGTAAACTGTGGTGCTATTCCAGGAGAGCTTCTTGAAAGTGAGTTATTCGGTCATGAAAAAGGGGCGTTTACCGGCGCTATTTCTGCACGTAAAGGGCGGTTTGAATTAGCGCAAGGCGGTACGCTGTTTTTAGATGAAATTGGCGATATGCCACTGCAAATGCAAGTTAAGCTACTTCGCGTATTACAAGAGCGTAGCTACGAGCGTGTAGGTGGCACAAAAGCGATTCAAGCAGATGTACGTGTTATTGCCGCTACCCACCGCAACCTTGAGGAAATGATTGAAAAGGGCAGCTTTAGGGAAGATTTATATTACCGTTTAAATGTATTTCCTATTGAAAACCCGTCACTTAATGAGCGTGCTGACGACATACCTTTATTACTTAAAGAGCTAATGCGCCGTGTTAATGAGCAAAGTGGTACGTCGGCTAAATTTACAGAGCGCGCAGTTGAGAGTCTCAAAGAACATGCTTGGCCTGGTAATATCCGTGAGCTTGCTAATTTAGTGGAGCGCATGGTGATTATGTTCCCTGAAAAAGTAGTGGATGTACCCGATTTACCTAATAAATACCGCTACATCGAGGTAGATGCCTACGAGCCTGAATACCCTGAAGAGCTACTTGAAAAAGATGCCTTTAACGATATTTTTAGCTCAGGTTTTAGCGATTATGATAATGACCCTGAGCCTGAATTTAGCCAACCGGGATCTGGCGTATTACCCGAAGAGGGCATTGAACTTAAAGATTATTTAGCCGAACTTGAAATAAGCTTAATTACCCAAGCACTTGAACGCTTTGATTATGTTGTGGCACGCGCTGCAGAAATATTAGGTGTAAGGCGCACAACACTCGTCGAAAAAATGAAAAAGTATAATCTTTCACGAGATTAGCAGTATGCAAATGCTGATAGGTTTTTCGTTATTTATTATTATTTTTTGAGCTATTAATTTACGGGCTTTGCCCGTCACGTAAGCACGCTTCGCGTCTACAAGCTAAACGCAAAACTTAAACTTTGGCGGTAGACGCACCGCTTGCTCGCGTAAAAAGCGCAGCTTTTAATTACTTAAACGCGCATCTTAAAAACGATGGCAAATGAGAAACCACAATTAACTTATACGTTACTTCTTTAAAGCGCAGCGACTTTTATCCTCTTTGTGAACAGATCACTTTTATGGTTATAAATCACTTATTCACCAAAAGCCTTAATAATTTCTTCTTTTCTAAAGCAATCGTTACTGTGGTCGTTAACCATGCCGCAGGCCTGCATATGTGCATAAACCGTTGTAGGCCCTAAAAATTTAAAGCCACGTTTTTTTAAATCCTTTGCAAATGCTTTTGACTCTTCGGTCATTGCAGGAGCGTCTTCATCACTATTTACATTATTAATAATTGGTTTATTGTCCACAAATCGCCATTGATAATGACTAAAGCTGCCAAACTCTTTTTGAATTTCGATAAACCGTTGAGCATTATTAATGGTGGCAGCTATTTTTAATCGGTTACGTACTATGTTCTTATCTTGCATTAACCGCTCTATATCATCGGCTGTAAAGTTAGCCACTTTTTGCACATCAAAGTTGGCAAATGCTTTTTTATACCCTGCACGCTTTTTTAAAATAGTGTACCAACTGAGTCCCGCTTGTGCTGATTCTAGCGTAATAAATTCAAATAATAGTGTGTCGTCATAAAGGGGCACCCCCCATTCTTCATCATGGTATTTCACATAGTCTGGTTTTGTGGTGTCGAGCCACGCACAACGGCATTTATTTTGCTCACTCATTATTATTCCTTTTTTTGTGCGTCATTTTTTTGTTACGCGTTATTGTAAGCTAACTAAATGAAAAATATATAAAATAATTTTGGTATAAATTCTGCATTAAGCCCTGTATCTACATCATTAAGAGATTTGATTATGGCCCTTGCGAGTGTACTTAAACCACAGTTTATTACTGCAAATCAGTATAACCCATGTTTACTCCAAGAAGAGTATATTGGTGAGTTAAGTGATTTAAGACAACAAGCAAGTTGGTTGTCGCACTTGGTTGATACCATGCCAGCTGGAGTCGTTGTACTTGATGGCAAAGGCCTTATTGCAAAAGCCAATCAAATCGCGATTGATATGTTAGGCGAGCCGCTCGAAGGAGAGAAATGGTTTAACATTATTCAACGCTCTTTTCGTCCCCACCAAGATGATGGACATGAAGTGTCGCTCAAAGATGGCCGACTTATAAAACTTGATATTACTGCACTTGCGCCAGAGCCTGGTCAGCTTATATTAATGACCGATTTAACAGAAACCCGTCGTTTGCAAAAGCGTGTTGCACATATGCAACGTTTGAGTGCGCTTGGTAAAATGGTGGCATCGCTTGCGCACCAAGTGCGTACACCGCTTTCTGCAGCTATGTTATACGCGGCCAATTTGGGCTCTAAAAAGCTACCTGAAACATCACGCGATAACTTTCAAACCAAGCTTATGTCACGTTTAAAAGATTTAGAAACCCAAGTTAATGACATGCTACTTTTTGCTAAAAGTGGCGAGCAACAAGTGGTTGAGCAAGTCTCTATGCAGCAACTTTTAAACGAAGTAAAACTTGGTGCCGATGCTATGGTGGCTTTAAATAACAGCGAACTTGCTGTTGAGTTACCAGAGCCAGATATAGAAATCACCGGTAATAAAACTGCGCTGGCCAGCGCTATTCAAAATCTTATTCATAATAGTATTCAAATTATTGGCAGCCAGGCAAAAGTGACCTTAAAAGCACAGCGAGATAGTAGCGAACCTGACACCGTACGTATTAGCGTATGCGATAACGGCCCTGGGGTAGAGCTGAGCCAAATAGAGAAAATTTTTGAACCGTTTTATACCACTAAAAGCCAAGGTACGGGGCTTGGGCTTGCTGTAGTAAGTTCTGTGGCAAACGCGCATCAAGGACGTGTTGAAGTGGTTAATAATGCCAATGGTGGTGCATGTTTTAGTTTATTGCTGCCCATATGCACGACCTCAATGCAGGAGAAAACAGCATGAGCAATACAATACTGGTAGTTGAAGATGATGCAGGCTTAAGAGAAGCACTCATAGACACGTTAGAAATGTCAGGTATTGCCTGCGTTGCAGCGCAAAGTGCTGAGCAAGCCATGATCCAATTAAAGAAATCTGAGTTTTCGTTGGTTGTAAGTGATGTGCAAATGGGCGCGATGAGCGGCCTAGATTTGCTCAGGAGCATTAAGCTTAACTACCCAGAACTTCCCGTATTAATGATGACAGCTTACGCAACGATTGATGATGCCGTAGAGGCAATGCGCTTAGGTGCAATTGATTATATGGCTAAACCATTTGCCCCTGAGGTGCTTTTAAATATGGTTAGCCGCTATTTACCCGAAAAACCAAAAGACACTGATGGCCCAATTGTAGCCGACCCCAGCAGTATTCAACTATTAGAACTTGCAAGTAAAGTGGCTCGCTCAGATGCAAGTGTAATGGTGCTTGGCCCTAGCGGCTCAGGTAAAGAGGTATTAGCGCGATATATTCACGATAAATCAAACCGATGCGATGCGCCTTTTGTGGCAATTAATTGCGCGGCTATTCCCGAAAATATGCTTGAAGCCACCTTGTTTGGCTACGAAAAAGGCGCCTTTACTGGTGCAATACAAGCGTGCCCAGGTAAATTTGAGCAAGCCCAAGGTGGTACTATATTGCTTGATGAAATAACAGAAATGGACTTAGGGCTGCAAGCTAAACTATTAAGAGTATTACAAGAGCGTGAAGTTGAGCGCTTAGGTGCGCGCAAAACAATTTCACTCGATGTGAGAGTGCTCGCAACCAGTAACCGCGATCTTAAAGAAGCTGTTGCAGATAATAAGTTTAGAGAAGACTTATATTATCGCTTAAATGTATTCCCATTAATGTGGCGACCACTTAGTGAGCGCCCAGGCGATATAATTGTATTGGCTAAGCATTTAATAGAGCGCCATTTAGTTAAAAATAAAGAGCCGTTAGCAACGCTTGATAGTGATGCCGAGCAAAAACTATTGAGCCATACATGGCCAGGTAATGTACGCGAACTTGATAATGTAATTCAACGTGCGCTTATTTTGCGAACGGGCAATGTAATTGGCGAGCAGGCTATTTTTATTGAAAATTTAATGCAAGCGTCAAGCACCACTGCGCCTACTCAGGTTATAGCGCCTGAGCAAGAGAGTACTCCCAGTGACGCATATTATGATGACAAAATAACGCCTGTAGAGGCGAGTAGCTCACTGCCGAGCGTAGATACTGGCAGCTATAAAGATGAGCTAAAAGATAAAGAGCATAAAATAATTTTAGAAACCCTCGCGCGCTGCCAAGGCAAACGTAAAGATGTTGCACAAACACTTGGCATCAGCCCGCGTACTTTACGTTATAAACTCGCACAAATGCGCGATTTAGGTATTTCACTACCCGCATAAACTAACTCTCCCTTCTGTACATAACCCTAAACTAACCACGCTTAGTTTAGGGTTGTCAAATCTCTGACTCTTAAAAATAATAGTTAACTGTATGTTATTAAAGGTTTATTTTTGTGGCACGCTTTGTGCTTTAATCCCTTTATGAACGTTAACTGCATTTGCCAGAGAAAATTATGAAAATTCAAAACAGCGCGTTATTCCAAGAAATGCAATCAATGGCCTTAGAAGCAGGCCATACAAATCAAATTAATAAGCTACCCACGCAAGCTCAGCCAACGTCATCGGCTCAATTTGGTGACTTACTAAGCGATGCATTAAATACGGTTAATGGCCTACAACAAGATGCTAAACAAAAAGTCGTGGCTGTTGAAATGGGTGACAGAAGTGTATCGCTTGCTGAGGCAATGATTGCTTCGCAAAAATCATCAGTGGCATTTGAGGCTACAGTACAAGTAAGAAATAAACTTGTTGAGTCATACCAAGAAATTATGAACATGCCTGTTTAAGTAGGTAGTGGAGAATTATTGTGGCGCAATCTAATCAATCAACAGATCTTGCTCTTGCTGGCGGCGGTATTGACCAAAGTGAAGGCAACGAGCAACAAGAACAAAAGTCGGGCTACTTAAGCGCCTTAAATGGGGTTGATGTGCTTCGCCAAGTTACCCTAATTATTGCGCTGGCTATTTGTTTAGCTATTGCCATATTTGTGATTATTTGGGCGCGCCAACCCGATATGCGTCCGCTTGGCAAAATGCCTACAGAAGAGCTGATCCAAACACTTGATTTTTTAGATGCACAAAAAATTGACTACGAGCTAGACGGCAACGTTATTTCGGTTGATGAAAGCGAGTATCAAAACATTAAATTATTGATGGCGCGTGAAGGCTTAGAGCAAGGCCCTACCTCAGGCACCGATATCATAATGCAAGATATGGGTTTTGGTGTGAGCCAACGGCTCGAGCGTGAGCGCTTAAAGCACGGTCGCGAGCAACAACTTGCCCGCACTATAGAAGAACTAAACAACGTTACTCGCGCTAAAGTTTTATTAGCCATCCCAAAAGAAAACGTATTCGCACGCAGAGAGAAAAAACCATCAGCCACAGTGGTATTGACTCTTAAACGTGGCCGTACGCTTGATGGTGAAGAGATTGATTCAGTCGTTGATATGATTGCCTCTGCAGTACAAGGGCTTGAACCTTCACGTGTTACGGTAACAGATCAAAATGGCCGCTTACTTAATTCTGGCTCACAAGACTCATTAGCAGCACGTTCTCGTAAAGAATACGACATTGAAAGAAAACGTGAGCAAGAGTATCTAGAAAAAATAGACAGTATTCTTATTCCTGTGGTCGGCTTGGGTAACTACACGGCGCAAGTTGATTTAAATATGGACTTTAGCTCAGTAGAGGAAACACAAAAACGTTACAACCCAGACTTACCAGCAGTTAGAAGCGAAACCACATTTGAAGAAAACAACATAGGTGGCTTAGCGGTAGGTATTCCTGGGGCACTGACTAATCAGCCCCCTATGAATTCAACTATTCCAGAAGTGGCAGGCCAAAGTAATGCAGGTACGGCAACCAACCCAAGTCGAGTACATAAAGAGGCCACGCGTAACTTTGAGCTAGACACCACCATTTCGCATAAGCGTCAACAAACAGGCGTTATTCGCAGAATTAGCGTATCGGTAGCTGTTGATTATGTGCCCAAAGTAGGTGAAAACGGCGAAACAACCATGGCACCGCGCTCAGTAGAAGCTTTGTCAAATATACGTCGCCTATTACAAGGTGGGGTGGGTTTTGATATGCAACGTGGCGATGCATTAGAAGTGGTAACCGTACCATTTGTGCGTGAAGCAGTTGATTTAGACTTAGAAGTACCGCTGTGGGAACAAGATTGGTTTATGAAAATCATCCGTCTTGTGCTTGGCGCCTTAGTTATTATTGTATTAATTATGGCGGTTGTTAAGCCTATGCTTAAGCGCTTGATCTACCCAGATGATACGCTTGAAGAGTACGACGAAGATGCATTAAGCTCAGGGGTTGATATTGGCGATAGCACGCTAGATATGCTAAATAAAGACTTTGATTCTGCTGCTGTTGGTTTCTCAAGTGATGGTACACTGCAGCTGCCAGACTTACATGGCGACGAAGATTTACTTAAAGCGGTAAGAGCACTTGTAGCGAACGAACCGGAACTCTCATCACAAGTAGTGAAAGCGTGGTTAACAGAAGATGACTGATCAAGAACAAAAACAACTCCCGCCAGCATTTGATGTTGACAAGTTAGATGGCGTAGATAAAGCCGCGATTCTTTTATTGAGCTTATCTGAAGAAGACGCAGCGCAAATCCTAAAGCACTTAGAGCCTAAGCAAGTGCAAAAAGTAGGCATGGCTATGGCTGCGCTGGATGACTTGTCGCAATCTAAAATTAGCGCAGTTCATAATTTATTTATAGAGCAAATACAAAGCTTTAGTACTATTGGCTTCCAGTCAGAAGACTTTATTAAAAAGGCGCTCACCGCCGCATTAGGTGAAGATAAAGCAGCTAGTTTAATAGACCAAATTGTAATGGGCTCGGGCGCTAAAGGCTTAGATTCACTTAAATGGATGGACTCAAAGCAAGTTGCCAATATTATTCGTAATGAGCACCCGCAAATTCAAACTATTGTTTTATCGTATTTAGAGCCTGAGCAATCGGCAGAAATCCTAGCGCAATTTCCTGAAAAAGTGCGCCTAGATTTAACTATGCGTATTGCTAATCTTGAAGAAGTGCAACCTGCAGCATTACAAGAACTTAACGAGATTATGGAAAAACAATTTGCCGGCCAAGCAGGCGCACAAGCCGCTAAAATGGGTGGCTTAAAAGCCGCGGCAGATATCATGAACTACCTAGATACAAATGTAGAAGGGCAGTTGATGGACTCTATTCGTGAACACGATGAAGAAATGTCTCAGCAAATTCAAGATCTTATGTTTGTGTTTGAAAACCTTATGGATGTGGATGACCGCGGCATTCAAGCCATATTGCGTGAAGTACAGCAAGACGTACTAATGAAAGCAATTAAAGGGACTGACGAAGCGCTTAAAGATAAAATTTTGGGTAATATGTCTAAACGTGCTGCCGAAATGCTTGCCGATGACTTAGAAGCAATGGCACCGGTTAGAATAAGTGAAGTAGAAGCTGCCCAAAAAGAAGTGCTTTCAACAGCAAGGCGTCTATCTGACTCGGGTGAGATTCAGTTAGGCGGCGGCGGTGGCGAGGAGTTCCTGTAAGCTATGTCTAAATTAAAAGGTCGCCCTTTACATGCAGATGAAGCTGATGAGCTTTTAAAAAACTGGCCAATACCTGATGTTGCGCCTGATGAGCGTAGTTTTGGCAATCGTTCAACGGCTTTTGGTACACCGCTTTCTGATTTGTATAAAAAAGAAGTCGAAGAAGAAGCCATAGAGGATGAGCAGCCGCAGGAGCCTGAGCTGCCTTCGCTAACTATGGCGGAGCTTGAGCGCATTAGGCAAGATGCTTATGAAGAAGGCTTAAAGCAAGGGCACGAACAAGGTTACATAGATGGCTTTGAAAAAGGCGTTGGTGAAGGCAAAGAAGCAGGTTACAAAGAAGGTGTAGAGCTTGGTAAAACACAAGGCCAAGAAGATGTTAAGCCCTTAATAGAAGAGCAGTTAACCAGCTTGCGTAGTATTATCGATAATCTCAGCGCTCCGCTTGATAAAGTGGACGAAGTGGCAGAAAAGCACTTAGTGCAATTAGCGGTTATGTTGGCAGAAGCTATCACCTACCAAGAAATAAAAACATCGCCCGATGTTATATTACATACACTTAAAAAAAGCATAGATGCATTAAATACTGAGCAAGAAAAAGTTCGCGTGCATTTAAATCCGGACGATTTAGAGCTGGTAAAGCAAAGCTACGGTGAACAAATCATAGCAGAGAATAATTGGCAGCTCATTGCAGAGCCAACCCTTGAGCGCGGCGGTTGCGAAGTTAAAACGCCACAATCATCTTTAGATATGACCCTAAAAACCCGTGTCAAAGAAACGTTGGATAGCTTTTTGCATAATAGCGGTATCTAATCTTTTTTGTGGCGTGTTATGGCAGCTCAACGTGCACCTCTAAGCGAACGCTTAAATCAATACCAACACCATATCGCAGCGTTTAAACCTGCTGTAGCAGGTATTTTAACCCGAGTAGTCGGTTTAACCCTTGAGGCGAAAGGGCTACGTGCGCCTGTAGGCAGCCAATGCAAAATAGAAACTATGTCAGGGTTTGTAGATGCCGAGGTGGTGGGCTTTAGTGAGCAAACTCTATATTTAATGCCTAATGACCACATTTCCGGTGTGTTGCCTGGTGCGCGTGTTATTCCACAAGTAAATGATACCGGCTTGCCCGTTGGTATGAGCCTACTGGGCCGCGTTGTGGATGGCTTAGGTCGCCCGCTTGACGGCCTGGGAAAAATTAACGCCGAACACTATTTAAAGTTTGCACAAAACCCCATAAACCCCCTCGCTAGAAGACCAATCAGCCAACCTATGGACGTAGGTGTAAGGGCTATAAACTCAGTGATTACTGTAGGGCAAGGCCAGCGTATGGGTTTGTTTGCAGGCTCTGGTGTTGGTAAGTCAGTACTCTTAGGTATGATGACCCGCGGCAGTGAAGCCGATGTTATTGTGGTTGGCCTAGTGGGAGAGCGTGGCCGGGAGGTAAAAGAGTTTATTGAAGAAATATTAGGTGTAGAAGGGCGCAAACGCTCTGTTGTGGTAGCCGCTCCTGCTGATGCGTCGCCTCTCATGCGCTTAAAAGGTTGTGAAAGTGCAGTCACCATTGCTGAGTATTTTCGTGATCAAGGTTTAAATGTATTGTTATTGCTCGATTCTGTAACCCGGTACGCCATGGCGCAACGTGAAATAGCGCTTGCGGTTGGCGAGCCCCCTGCGACAAAAGGCTATCCGCCTTCTGTATTTGCCAAATTACCGGCGCTGGTGGAACGAGCGGGAAATGGCGGCGAAGGGCAAGGGTCTATCACTGCGTTTTTTACAGTGCTCAGTGAAGGCGATGATATGCAAGACCCTATAGCCGATGCAGCACGTGCTATTTTAGATGGGCATATTGTACTTTCGCGTGACTTAGCCGATAGCGGTCACTACCCTGCAATAGACATCGAAAAATCAATTTCTCGTGTTATGCCACAAGTGGTATCTGAGCCTCATATGCAGCAGGCCCGCGTATTAAAACAAGTGTATTCAATGTATCAGCAAAATAAAGATATGATCACCTTAGGTGCGTATCAAAAAGGGGCTGATCAAATGCTTGACCAAGCTATTAATATGATGCCGCGCGTTAATGCATTTTTACAGCAAGGCATGCGTGATGTAATAAGCTACGACGATGGTTTACACGGCCTAGCTCAATTACTAGGACAAGCATAATGGCAAAAAATAAGCTCGATTTACTGCTTAAGCTCGAAAACGACAAAGAAGAAAATCTGCGCATGAGCTACTTACAAGCCAATCAAAATTTACAAGCTAACCAACAAAAGCTGCAAGGGTTAAATAACTTTAGATTAGAATACTCTCAGCAATTACATGTGAAAGGAAAGTCCGGTTTATCAAGCGCGGGCTTTGGCCAGTACCATGCCTTTATAGCAAAAATTGAAGAAGCAATTCGCCAGCAAGCCAGTACGGTAAATACTGCTAAGCAAGTTGTATCACAGCGTAAAGCTTTGTGGTTAAAGCAGCAGGTAAAAGCAAAAGCCGTGGCAAAACTAATTGAAAAACAAAACCTAAAAGCGGCGGCGTTAATGGCAAAAAGTGAGCAAAAAATGCTGGACGAGTTTTCTGCTAATCAATTTTTTCAGCGCCGTAAAAGTTTATAACTCTGGCGCGTTTATTGCTTTATTGGTAGGTGGTAATTAATTTTGGCAAAGTGCGGTGGTAACTTGCCGCAGTGCTGTGTAGGTGAATTATGGCAATAAACGATATTTCAATGTTGGCAACAGCTGAAAAAGACTCTTTTTTAGCATTTAAAGACAATAACTTACCTGCAGGTAACGAATCTGGTGATGCTTTTTTAAGCCAGCTACAAGATGCAGACAAACCCTTTGTGTTGCCTGCTAATTCTGAGGCTACTAACCAAACAGGTTCTTTATTGCCATCTGATGATAAGCAGCTAGCCAATGGCAAAAAACCGACAGATTCATCGAGTGATGACACACAAGATACGCTATTATCTGGCGACAGCGTTTTAGCACAAATAAACTCCTCGCAAGTGATTGACGTAAGTGTAAAAAAACACGGCAGCAGCGATAGTGACTTTAGCGAATTAAGTGCACAAAAGAGTGATAAAAGTGTTAGCTTTTTAGCTTCGCAATTAGGTGAAACTAATGAAGCCGATGCCATAACGACTAAAGCCGATGATACTCTTTTAACTGATAATAGTAGCAACGGCAAAAAAGGCGCGTTTACAAACGCTGAGCTTGAACCTAAAGCGACTAAGCAAAGCGCTATAGAAAATTTAGCCCCTTCGTTAAAAAATGAGAGCCTAGCAAGTAGTGCCGCTAAAAACCCAATAGCAGAAGCAGTGCAAACACAAATCAATAAAACTAATAGCAATGCGGCTCTTGTAAATAGTGACGGTGAAGGTGCTGAAAATACAAAAGCGCCGGGCACTGCGCCAAATGCTGAAGGTGCGCTACCTATAAGCGATGCAGACATAGAGCAATTAGCCAAAGAACTGACTCGTACATCTACGCAATCAGAGCTATCAACGACATCTAAAGTACTGAACTCATTAAGCGAAGCGCAACGTGCACAGTTAAACGAGCAAGTTAAAAACTCATTTACTGAAACCACGCCAAGTGAAGGTGATGATCGCGCAAGCACTATTAAACAATTACTTACAGAGTTTGTCGTACAAAACGAAAAACAGACAAGCACGCGCAGTGAGCTAATTCAATCTCAGTTAAAAAGCTTAAATAGCGATGAAAAGCAGGCACTACTTAGTCAATTAAAAAGCTATGTGAGTAACGAGCAACCGACAGGTGAGACGCTCAAAAAAGTAAATGAAACAATAAGCAACTTACAAACTATGCTTGATACGCAGCTTAGTGAGAGCAAAGCGCAAAGTGTCTCAAGCTCTGCAAATGCGGCTTTAAATGCACAGCAAGCTAGTAATGCTGCAATGAGTGCGAGTACACCGCAAAATAAAGCCATGATTAATGCTGAACCCCCTTCTAGTATTGAACAAGGCGCTGTAATTCCAAAAGAGTTAAACACCTTAGAAGCCGAGCAGGAAGGCTTACTTAAAGAGGCTAAAACAAGTACTGGTTTGCCCCGTGTAGCCCAGGTGTTTACGCTGATAACCGATGGAATGAATAACACGCAGGCACAAATAAATGCTCAGTACGACAGCGCTCGTTATGAGCAGTCTATTTTAGAGAGCCAAGCTATACAGTCGCAGCAATTACAAAGTAGTACCGCGCAGGTTAAGCAGGTGAATATAGATGCAAGTATGATGCAGGCTATTAATATTGTTAAAAGTGATGCAGCTAAAATGCTTCAAGAGCGTGTATCTTCAATGCTAAGTATTAGCAATAAAGAAGCTGAAATTCGCTTAGATCCACCAGAAATGGGTAGTATGCAAATTCGTATCAGAAGTGATGCAGAGCAAGCACAAATAAATTTTGTGGTGCAAAATCAGCAAGCTAAAGAAGCACTCGAACAATCAATGCCGCGTTTACGTGAAATGTTAGCCGAGCAGGGCATTGATTTAGGGGAAAGCTCTATTTCTTATGGGCAATCAGGTAATGAGCAAAGCGATGAAGGCGAGGGGCACTCGCAAGGTCAATCGGCTAATAAAAATACACAGCACGATAAAAATGATGAGCAAGATGGGGGTAACCCACAAAGTTCTCGACAACAAACTTCATCATCAATAGATTACTATGCCTAAGTACTGCTATTATAATAACTAAAACAAGCAAGTACCTTTGCTAAAAAAGGAATCACAATGGCCGAAGAAACAAGTTTAGAAATAGAAGAAACCGGTAAAAGCAAAAAAAAGCTGATCATAATCATAGTGGCAGTGCTGCTTGTTGTTGGCGGTGGTGCTGGCTATTTTTTTATGGCGGGCGATGATGCACCCGTTGAAACATTAGATGAAGAGACAACAACCGCAGCGCAAAGCGACTCGGCCGCTCCTTCAGGCTCTTCAGCTGAAATGGGCAGTGCTTTGTATGTTGCTATGCCAAGACCCTTCGTATTTAATGTACCTGGGTCAAGCAGAGATAGAATTGTACAAATTAAAGTGCAGTTACTTGTGCGTGGCGATGTAAATGAAGAAACCGCTAAAAAGCACATCCCTTTAATTGAAGGCACCTTATTAAGCGTGTTTTCAACCACCACCGCTGATGAGCTCAGCACAAGTGCCGGCAAAGAAACACTGCGCTTTACAGCGCTCGAAAAAGTGCAAGCCGCATTGAATGATGTTGAAGGCACGAAAGTAATTGAGCGGGTATTATTTACCGGCTTTGTGATGCAATAAGGGGCTAGCGTGAGCGATTTATTATCCCAAGACGAAATTGATGCACTCTTACACGGCGTTGATGAAGTCGAAGAGGAAGATATACACGAAGGTGAAGACAGCGAAGGCAGTACACTACAGTACGACTTTTCTTCGCAAGATCGGATCGTGCGTGGTCGCATGCCGACCCTGGAAATTGTTAACGAGCGGTTTGCTCGTCATATGCGAATAAGCTTATTTAACATGATGCGCCGCACCGCAGAGGTGTCGATTAATGGCGTACAAATGATTAAATTTGGCGAATATATTCATACCTTATTTGTGCCAACAAGTTTAAATATGGTGCGTTTTAGACCGCTAAAAGGCACTGGCCTCATTACCATGGAAGCACGACTTGTGTTTATTTTGGTAGATAACTTTTTTGGTGGTGATGGACGTTACCATGCAAAAATTGAAGGCCGCGAATTTACCCCTACCGAACGCCGAATTGTGCAAATGCTACTAAAAATTATCTTTGAAGATTACAAAGAAGCATGGGCGCCAGTTATGGACGTATCGTTTGAATACCTCGATTCTGAAGTGAACCCAGCAATGGCTAATATTGTGAGCCCTACTGAGGTTGTGGTTATTAGCTCTTTCCATATTGAATTAGATGGCGGTGGTGGCGATTTTCACATTGCACTACCCTACTCAATGCTTGAGCCAATTAGAGAGCTGCTTGATGCGGGTGTGCAATCGGATACAGAAGATACCGACTTGCGTTGGAGCAAAGCGTTACGCGATGAAATTATGGATGTTGAAGTTGATTTGTCAACACAGCTTCTTGAGGTTGACTTGTCGCTCAAGCAGATAATGGAACTTAAAGCGGGCGATATTATTCCGGTAGAAATGCCAGAGCATATTACGGTATTTGTTGAAGAGTTACCTACATTTAGAGCTAAAATGGGTCGCTCTCGCGATAACGTTGCGCTGCAAATTAGTGAAAAAATTAAACGTCCTGATTCAGTTAAATCTGAGCTGCATGTATTTACCAAAGGCGGCAAGAAAATTGATTCAGATGCAGAATTAGCAGAACTAGAAGATGATCTACACCTTTCTGACGGTGTAGACTTAGACTGGTAATTGATTAAAAGGTTAAAAGTATGAGCGATGATCAAGACACAATGGACGAATGGGCAGCAGCCCTAGCTGAAGCCGAAGGCGGTGATGATGGCGCAGAGGCGCAAGTTGCCGAGCTTGATGAGTTAAGTGATGATAAACATGAACTTAGCGGCGACGAAAAACGCAAACTCGATACAATTTTAGATATTCCTGTAACAATTTCTATGGAAGTAGGGCGTTCTAAAATAAATATCCGTAATTTATTGCAGCTAAACCAAGGCTCTGTTGTTGAGCTTGACCGCGTAGCAGGTGAACCATTAGATGTACTGGTAAATGGTACGCTCATTGCCCATGGGGAAGTGGTTGTAGTAAACGATAAGTTTGGTATTCGTTTAACGGACGTTATTAGCCAGGTAGAGCGGATCAAAAAATTACGATGAATACACTTGTAGCTTTAACCAGCTCAGTATTTACCAAAGCAGACGCCGTAACGCCTACGGCCGATATTTTGTCTATGGTGCTGTCGTTGATAATGGTGCTAGTACTGATTGTGGTGCTGGCATTTTTTGTTAAAAAGCTCAATCCAAACTTAGCCAATAGCGACGAGTTTAAAGTAGTGCGAAGTTTACCACTTGGCTCGCGAGAGCGGTTAATGGTGGTTGAAATAGATAATGCACAGCATTTATTAGGGGTGACCCCACACAGCATTAACTACTTACATAAACTTGAAACGCCGTTAAGTGAAAAAGAATTGCCAGAACTTGCTAAACGATTTAGCAAACTACTTAACCCGCAAACGAATCAAAATAAAAAGAATTAACCCTATGATAAAGTGGCTGCTGATTATTTTAGCTATGTTATTTGTACCTGCTGCAAGCAGTGCACAGGGCATAGACGCACTAACTATTACAACCAATGCCGACGGGACGCAAGATTACTCTGTAACCTTGCAAGTACTGGCTATTATGACGGCGCTGAGCTTTATTCCTGCCGCCATAATTATGATGACCTCGTTTACCCGTATTATTGTTGTACTGGCCATTTTGCGCCAAGCCATTGGTTTACAATCAACACCTTCAAACCAAGTTTTATTAGGGATGTCGCTATTTTTAAGTATTTTTATTATGGCGCCTATTTATCAGCAAGTTAATGAGCGCGCTATAGAACCCTACTTAAATGAGCAAGTTACTTCGGTACAAGCATTAGAGCTTGCAAAAGAGCCAATGAAAGCCTTTATGCTCTCGCAGGTGCGATTAAAAGACTTAGAAACGTTTGCCAAAATAGCAGGTTATGAGCAGCTTGACTCGCCAGAGGCTACGCCGCTAATTGTGTTAATACCTGCGTTTGTGACCAGTGAACTGCAAACTGCGTTTATTATTGGTTTTATGTTTTTTATCCCTTTTTTAATAGTCGATTTGGTGGTTGCCTCAGTATTAATGGCCATGGGTATGATGATGCTCTCGCCCATGATTGTGTCTTTACCTTTTAAAATAATGCTATTTGTACTGGTTGACGGCTGGAGCCTTGTAATGGGTACGCTCGCTAAAAGCTTTGGTTTAGGGACATAAACCATGTTTTACATTCGCACTTTTAAACATTAGGGGTACAACATGGAACCGGAAATTTTTGTTGATATTCTCAGTGATGCACTGTTTTTAGTGATTAAACTGGTTTCAGCTATTGTGGTACCTGGTTTACTTGTAGGGTTAGTGGTGGCGGTGTTTCAGGCGGCAACCTCCATTAACGAACAAACCTTAAGCTTTTTACCGCGTTTATTAATTACCATAGGGGCACTTATTGTTGGCGGACACTGGCTAACCCAAGAGCTAATGGACTTTTTTAACCGCCTAGTATTACTCATTCCTGAAATTGCAGGCTAACTGTGGAATTTCCTTTTTCTGTTGTTATTCAATGGTTAAGTGATTTCTTACTGCCTCTAGTTCGCATCAGCTCAATGATCATGATTATGGCGGGCTTAGGCGCACAAAACGTACCTACACGCATTAAGATGGGGTTAGCGGTAGTGGTTACGTTTTTAGTTGTGCCTGCGCTGCCCCCTGCAACATTTACTAACTTATTTTCTTTTGAAATGGTGCTGGTGGTCATTCAGCAAATGTTGATAGGTGTTGCGATAGGGTTCGCTTCTACACTTATGCTAAATACTTTTGTGCTTGCTGGACAAATACTAGCAATGCAAACCGGTTTGGGCTTTGCTTCCGTTATTGACCCCTCAAATGGTGCAAGTGTGCCCGCAGTTGGCCAGTTTTATTTAATTTTAGCGACCTTGTTATTTTTTGTTTTTAATGGTCATTTAATGATGATTCAAATGGTGGTGCATAGCTTTAAAGTATTACCGATCGACGGGACCTGGTGGGCTGTAGATCATTACTGGGACATAGTAACGTGGGGCAGCTGGATGTTTACCACAGCACTGGTATTGGCTTTAGCGCCTCTTACTGCCATGCTCATCATTAATATTTCATTTGGTATTATGACGCGTGCAGCACCGCAGTTAAATATTTTCTCAATAGGTTTCCCGTTCACATTAGTTGCCGGTTTGATGATTATTTGGGCCACCTTAGGCAATTTTGTTACCCAGTTTGAATTTCAGTGGTTAAAAATGATTGAGCTTATGTGCAGCCTAGTTGGCTGTACGGTGTAGGAGGGGCGATGGCTGAAGATTCAGGACAAGAAAAAACAGAAGAACCCACCTCCAAAAAGCTCGAAGACGCTAAAAAGAAAGGGCAAATAGCGCGTTCAAAAGAGCTAGGTACTATGTTTGTACTTATTTTTTCTGCCATTTCGTTATTGTTGTATGGCCCAGAAATAGGCAAAGGTTTGTACAATATTATGGGGAGAATGCTGTCTTTAAACCGCACTGAGACTTACGATACCACTAAAATGTTTGCGGTGTGGAGTGAGGTGGCCAGTGCGCTGCTGTTTCCTATGGCGATGTTTGTTTTAATTATTGTAATTGCGGCCTTTATTGGTAATACCTTACTCGGCGGCTTTAATTTTAGCTGGGAAGCTGCAGCACCTAAGCCTAGTAAAATGTCGCCAATGAAAGGCTTTAAACGCATGTTTGGCCCTCAAGCTGCCATAGAGCTGGTAAAATCCATATTAAAGTTTGCGCTGGTGGCTATTTTTGCGGTGTTTTTAATCCAAACTTTTTTTGATGAGATTTTACATTTAAGTATTGAAAGTGCACCGAGCAATATAATTCATGCCCTTGAAATACTCTCGTGGATGTTTTTAGGCTTGTCGTGCACTTTGGTGATTATTGCCGCAATAGATGCCCCTTATCAAAGTTATAACCACAACAAACAACTTAAAATGACCATGCAGGAGATCAAAGACGAGTACAAAAACTCAGAAGGTGATCCGCAAATTAAAGCGCGTATTAGACAAACACAAAGGCAAATGTCGCAGCGAAGAATGATGCAAGATGTCCCCGATGCCGACGTAATTGTAACCAACCCTACCCACTATTCTGTAGCGCTAAAATACGATACTGAGCGTGCAGGTGCGCCGATTGTACTTGCCAAAGGGATAGATGAAATGGCTATGCAAATTCGTAAAATAGCCAAAGGTAACGAAGTACCGATTGTGGAATCCCCAATGCTTACGCGGGCACTTTACCATACCGCGGAAGTAGGCCAGCAAATACCTGATCAATTATTTACGGCGGTAGCACAGGTTTTAGCTTATGTATTTCAGCTTAAACGCTTTAAAAAAGGACGTGGTAAACGACCTATTCCGCTTAAGTCTAAACTGCCTATACCCGATGACTTCAAATACGATTAGAGTGTGTTGAGCTAACTACACTTTAAGGGGGCGCCTTGGTAAATACCAACACGCCACTGCAAATTCAAACCAAAATGCCAATACAATCTTGTCTCTAACCAGCTTTAAAATTTGCATCAATAATCAATGAATCTATTGCGGGCTCTATACTTGGAATAGTTATTGCAAATTCAGGCCAGTGTCAATTTATTGAATTGTAGAGTTATGGATTTTAAAGCGGTATTACAACAACTTAACAAAGACAAAAAAGAGTATGCCAAAGGCGTAGGCACACCGCTTTTAGTACTTGCAGCGCTGGGTATGGTTATTTTACCGCTGCCACCATTTCTTCTTGATATCTTATTTTCATTTAATATTGCCCTTGCTTTGGTTGTTTTACTGGTGACGGTTTACACCATGAAACCGCTCGAATTTGGCATGTTTCCCGCGGTATTGTTAATCGCTACTATAATGCGTTTAGCCCTCAACGTTGCCAGTACGCGAGTTGTGCTTCTTGAGGGGCATAACGGGGGGGATGCCGCTGGTAAAGTAATTGAAGCATTTGGCTCAGTGGTAATTGGCGGGAACTACGCGGTTGGTTTAGTGGTGTTTTTAATCCTTATCATCATAAACTTTGTTGTAATAACCAAAGGTGCTGGGCGTATCTCGGAAGTATCAGCTCGTTTCACGCTAGATGCTATGCCGGGTAAACAAATGGCGATAGATGCCGACTTAAACGCTGGCTTTATTAGTGCAGAGCAAGCACGTGAGCGCCGTAGCGAAGTAACCCGAGAAGCTGACTTTTATGGCTCTATGGATGGGGCGAGCAAGTTTGTAAAAGGCGATGCCATTGCCGGTATCGTGATATTAATTATTAATATTGTTGGCGGTTTATTTGTGGGTATGATACAGCATGACTTGAGCTTTAGCCGCGCAATGGAGGTGTATACTTTACTTACCATAGGTGACGGCCTTGTTGCACAGCTTCCTTCATTACTGCTCTCTATTGGTACTGCTATTGTTGTTACCCGCCAAAACGAATCGCATAACATGGGTGAACAATTTAAAACCCAGTTAGGTAACGAAAAATCTTTATTTATTGCCTCAGGTATTTTGATCATTATGGGTTTAGTCCCGGGTATGCCTCACATTGCCTTTTTAAGTTTAGGGGCATTACTTGGCTACTTAGCTTACTTTACGCAACAGCAAAAACTAAAAGCCGCCGCATTAGCAGAGCAAGAAGCACAAAGTGGTGCTGCACCTGGTACTGGTGTAGCGAATAAACAAGAACAAAAAGAGCTTGGCTGGGACGATGTACAACAAATAGATGTAATAGGTTTAGAAGTTGGTTACAGACTTATCCCACTGGTTGATCAATCTCAAGGTGGTGAGCTGCTCAACCGCATTAAAGGGGTGCGTAAAAAGTTATCTCAAGAGCTTGGTTTTTTGGTGCCACCTGTGCATATACGCGATAACCTAGAATTAGACCCTAATGCATACCGCATCACCATGATGGGTGTTTCAAGTGGTGAAGGCGAACTAAAACATGGCGATGAACTGGCCATCAATCCTGGACAAGTCTTTGGTCCTATTAAAGGGGTTGAAACCAAAGATCCTGCGTTTGGCTTAGATGCGGTATGGATAAAGCCAGATCAAAAAGACGAAGCACAATCACTTGGTTATACCGTGGTTGACTCAGCCACTGTAGTAGCCACTCACATTAGTCAATTACTAACAAACAGTGCTGCATTATTGCTAGGCCATGAGGAGGTTCAAAACCTACTTGATATGCTAGCTAAAAGTCATCCACGTTTAGTCGAAGGCCTAGTGCCAGAAGTGCTACCCCTGACAACCGTTGTAAAAGTGCTGCAGAATTTATTAAACGAAGGTGTGGCTATTCGTGATATGCGCTCTATTGTTCAAACCCTTGTAGAGTACGGACCACGTAGCCAAGATGCAGATGTATTAACCGCTGCAGTGCGTATTTCGCTGCGCCGTTTAATCGTACAAGACGCTGTGGGCATGTCATCAGAAATCCCTGTCATAACCTTGGCGCCTGAGTTGGAACAGATGTTGCATCAGTCATTACAAAATGCAGGCGACGAAGGTGCCGGAATAGAACCAAGCCTTGCTGAGCGACTTCAAACATCATTAAACGAAGCGCATCAGAATCAAGAAATGGCCGGAGAACCTTCAATATTGCTAACGTCAGGAATGTTACGCACTGTGTTATCTCGTTTTGTTAAGTACACCATACCGGGTTTAAGGGTGATGTCTTATCAAGAGGTACCAGATGAAAGACAGATCAAGATTGTCAGCTCAGTAGGCCAACAATAAAGATTTTAACAGGGGTTGAACCATGAAGATTAAACGTTTTTTTGCTAAAGATATGCGCACCGCACTGAAAGAAGTTAAAGATGAGTTAGGTGTTGATGCCGTTATTATGTCGAACAAAAAACTCGCTAATGGTGTAGAAATTGTTGCCGCAGTAGATTATGACAAAGCAGCCCCTAAAGCCGCAGCGCAACCACAGGCAGCGCCAGCTCCTCAAAGAGCTGTTCAACAAAACGCTCATAACTTTGTAAAGCCAGAGCCGCAGCGTGCGCAACCTGAGCCACAAGCGGCAGTCGCCGATAGCTTACAAGCATTATTGGAGCGTCAGTCGCCGCGTCCTCGCTCTCCTGAGCTTGCTTCTATGTTTTCGCAATCAGGTATTGATACATCTGAGCATTATCAAGAGCCTGCACAGCCACGTACTACAAATATGTTTGCACGCGAAAATGAAGCGCCAAAACGCATGCAAACCCAAGCTGACAGCTTAGGCTTTGATGACCTAGATCAAGATTTTGACGAGCTAGATACGCCGGTTGCACCGCGTAGCCAAGCTAATAATAACGAAAGCGCTCAAATGAGCGCAATGCGTGATGAAATGAACGCAATTCGCCAGTTACTAGAGCACCAAGTATCGGGTTTAATGCAGCAAGATATGGCGCGTCGCGACCCAACACGTGCATGCATGATTGATCGGTTAGTTGCCATGGGGATAGATAAAGACGTTGCAGAGCAAATGGCGTGTTTTATTCCTGATGACGTATCGCGCCAGCAAGGTTGGAAGGCATTATTACAAATGGTTGAAGATCAAATGCAGACCACCAATAATGAAATTCTTCGCCAAGGTGGTGTGTACGCACTTGTAGGGCCTACTGGTGTAGGTAAAACAACCACAGTTGCTAAACTTGCAGCATTAGGGGCACAAAAATATGGCGCCGACAAAGTCGCCCTTATAACGACAGATACTTACAGAATAGGTGCTTATGAGCAGCTTGCTACGTATGGCCGTATTATTGGTTGTGGTGTTAAACAAGTAAAAGATGCCAATGAATTAGCTGAAGTTTTATATCATTTACGTAATAAGCGTCTAGTATTAATTGATACAGCGGGTATGAGTCAACGTGATTTACGCTTAACTGAACAGCTAAACACCTTAATGCGTAACCAACGAGTAGATATACGTAGTTATTTAGTATTAAGTGCTACTGCACAAATAAATGTTCTACAAGAAACGGTGAGACATTTTAAAAAGGTTCAGCTAAGCGGTTGTATTTTCACTAAGTTAGATGAATCATTAAGTTTAGGTGAGATTATTAGTATAGCGATTCAAAATCGTCTTCCGATAGGGTATCTTACTAATGGTCAGCGTGTACCAGAAGATATTCGCGTTGCAAATGCTGAAAAACTAGTAAAAAAAGCTGAGCAATTGTATTTAAAAAGAGCAAAAGCACAACATTCAAGGCACCAAGCGGTGGCGCCAAGCACAGTAGGGATGTATGATTAACACAGTATTAGATCAAGCAAGCGGCCTGCGCAAAATGAGTCAAAACAATAACAACGGCGTAAAAGTTATCGCTGTCACCGGCGGTAAAGGCGGGGTGGGTAAAACCAACGTCTCATTAAATACTGCGATTGCTTTAGGACAGCAGGGTAATCGTGTATTAGTATTAGATGCCGATTTAGGCCTAGCTAATTGTGATGTAATGCTAGGACTACGTGTTGAAAAAAACTTATCTCATGTCCTTTCGGGTGAGTGCGAACTTGATGAGATTTTAGTTGAAGGCCCAGGCGGCATTAAAATAGTGCCTGCTACATCCGGCTCGCAAAGTATGGTGGAGCTAACCCCTTCTGAGCATGCGGGCTTAATTCGTGCCTTTAGTGAGCTTAATACAGAATTTGATATTTTAATTGTAGATACCGCCGCCGGTATTTCTGACATGGTGCTGAGCTTTTCTCGTGCAGCCCAAGATGTAATGGTTGTTGTGTGCGACGAGCCGACCTCTATTACTGATGCTTACGCGCTTATTAAAGTACTTAGCCGCGAGCATGGCGTTTATAAATTTAAGATTGTTGCTAACATGGTGCGCAGCATGCGTGAGGGACAAGAACTTTTTGCCAAGCTGTCAAAAGTAACTGACCGTTTTTTAGATGTGTCAATGGAACTTGTTGCGACCATCCCATATGATGAAAATATGCGTAAATCTACGCGTAAGCAAAAAGTCATTGTCGATCTTTTCCCTAACTCACCAGCAGCAGTCGCGTTTAAAACATTAGCGACAAAAGCAGTAAAGTGGCCTATACCTAATCAACCTTCAGGGCATTTAGAATTTTTCATTGAGAAGCTAGTAAACGGCTGATTATGACAACTTCGGTGAAAAGAGCTATGGGATATCAATCAACACAAAATTTAAATGTGATTGTTGAAAAGCATGCGTCGCTTGTCAAAAAAGTGGCGTGTCATTTGATAGCTCGTCTTCCTCCTAGCGTTCAGCTCGATGATTTAATTCAATCAGGAATGATAGGCCTTATTGAGGCCTCAAAAAACTTTGATGCCAGTAAAGGAGCAAGCTTTGAAACGTTTGCGGGTATTCGCATTCGCGGCGCTATGCTCGATGAAATGCGCAGGGGTGACTGGGCTCCTCGCTCGGTGCACCGTAAAAGCAGATTAGTCGCCGAAACCATCACAGAATTAGAAAATAGCTTAAATAGAGAGCCAAAAGATACTGAAGTAGCTGAAAAACTTGATATTTCGCTAGAAGAATACCATCATATTTTAAATGATGTTAATTCCAGTAAAGTGCTAGGTATAGATGACCTTGGGGTAGATGAAGATGTTATTAGCCCTGCAGGTCAAGATTTAGCGCTAGACAAACCATTTAATAATGTTAAAAATGAACGGTTTAATAATTCATTGTTAGAGGCGATAAAGTCTTTACCAGAGCGTGATGCGATGGTGCTTTCTTTGTATTACAACGATGAAATGAATTTAAAAGAAATTGGGCATATACTCGATGTAAGTGAATCGCGTGTAAGTCAGATACATGGTCAGGCGATGATTAAGCTCAAAGCAAAAATCAATGACTGGATAAACTAGTAGTAAGTAAATTATAGGTTAAGACCTCACCGGAGGATGTTTTGGATAAAAACATGAAAATTCTTGTTGTTGATGATTTTTCTACAATGAGACGTATTATAAAAAATCTGTTGCGTGACCTAGGGTTCACGAATGTTCAAGAAGCTGATGATGGCTCTACAGCATTACCTATGTTGCAAAATCAGGTTTTTGACTTTGTAGTAACCGATTGGAATATGCCAGGGATGCAGGGTATTGACTTGCTACGAGCTATTCGAGCTGATGATAAATTAAAACATATTCCGGTTTTAATGGTGACAGCAGAAGCTAAAAAAGAACAAATAATAGCGGCAGCGCAAGCAGGTGTTAATGGTTACATTGTTAAGCCATTTACTGCAGGTACTTTGAAAACTAAATTAGAAAAAGTGTTTGAACGCTTAGGTTAATGAGAGGAGAGGCTTATGTCAGCACCAGCTGCGCCTCAAATTACTTTAGAACAAGCTCGTCAGCTCGTTGTTTTTTTAGAAAACGGTGAGCAAGATAAAGCTGACCAATTAATTTTAGATACTGCCTCTCAAGAGCAATCGCAGCTTTTTGCCGAAGTAGGTAAGTTAACGCGTCAGTTGCACGAAGCTCTTAAAAGCTTTGAACTTGATACGCGTTTAACCGATTTAACTACTGATGCAATTCCGGATGCGAAAAAGCGCTTAAACTATGTCATGGAAATGACAGAAAATGCAGCTAATAAGACAATGGATGCGGTCGAAGCAAGCCTCCCTATTGCGCAGCAGCTAGCAGATGAAATTGCACAGATTAAGCCTACTTGGGATAGGCTTATGAACCGTGAAATTGAGCTGGGCGAGTTTAAAACTTTATGCCACAGCATCGATAAGTTTATGAATAGCTCTCATCACAAAACTGATGAGCTGCAGACTTTAATGACCAATGTACTCATGGCGCAGGATTTTCAAGATTTAACCGGCCAGGTTATCCGCCGTGTAATTGAATTAGTTAGAGAAGTAGAAGAAAGTTTAATCCACCTTTTAACAGCATTTGCCGCACAAGATGACAGTACTGTTGAAAGTAAAGAACAACAAGAAACAGAAGAACTGGTTGCCGCACAAACATTAGCAGGTCCTGAAGGCCCTATTATTGATAAAGAGTCGCGAAGTGATGTTGTATCTGATCAAGACGAGGTCGACGACCTATTATCAAGTTTGGGCTTCTAAGAGGAGAGTAACTGCATGAGCTTTGAAGTCGATGAAGATATTTTACAAGACTTTCTTGTAGAGGCTGGAGAAATCCTTGAGCTTTTATCTGAACAGTTAGTTGAGCTAGAAAATAACCCAGAAGATACTGAGTTACTAAATGCTATTTTTAGGGGCTTTCATACCGTAAAAGGGGGAGCTGGCTTTTTAGCTATGACTGAGCTTGTAGACGCTTGTCATGGTGCTGAAAATGTATTTGACCTCTTGCGCCAAGGGGTTAGAACCGTTAATTCAGAATTGATGGATGTGATTTTACAAGCACTAGATACCATTAACGAAATGTTTGCTACTATTCAAAACCGCGAACAGCCAGACCCAGCAGATCCTCAATTACTAGAAACCCTTCATAAACTTGGTCAACCGCCTTCGGATGACGAGCTTACAGAAACAGTGCCTGAAGTTGTTGAACAAGAACCCGCAGCACCTGTTAATGCACCTGATGAAGAAGACCCATTTGCATTTGATGAATTATTTGATGTAGCAGGTTCAAGCCCTTCAGCAGATAGCACGCAGATTGATGAAATTACAGAAGATGAATTTGAAAGCTTATTAGATGAGCTTCATGGTAAAGGCCAAAGCCCGGTATCGCAACCAAGTGCAAGTGCAGAGCCAGACCCAAGTTCAGACATTACTGATGATGAGTTTGACAGTTTGTTGGATGAATTACACGGTGTGGGTAGTTTTGGCCCTGTTGCTGGCAATACCTCAAGCAAAGAGCCGGAAGTTAAAGATACTACACCACCTCCAGTGTCTGTTACAAATGATACTGGCGATGATGAAATCAGTGATGATGAATTTGAAGCATTGCTTGATGAACTGCATGGCAAAGGCGGAGCACCAGAATCAAAAGAAGCTGAGACACCTGCACCGCAGCCACCTAAGGCAGCACCTGTCGCACAAACGCCAGCAAAACCAGAGCCAGCACCAGTTGCTAAGCAAGCACCTGCGGCAAAAGCAGCACCGGCCCCTAAAATGGTTGATAAGCCAGCAAGCAGCGCAACTCCTAAAAAAGCGACGCCTCCGCCTGCTGAAACCACGGTACGTGTTGATACTAAGCGTTTAGATCAAATAATGAATATGGTTGGCGAGCTGGTATTAGTACGAAATAGGCTAGTCAGTTTAGCGACCAATACAGACAGTGAAGCGATGGGCAAGGCGATATCAAATCTTGATGTAGTCACCGCTGATATTCAAGGTGCAGTAATGCAAACGCGAATGCAGCCCATCAAAAAGGTATTTGGTCGTTTTCCTCGCGTTGTGCGTGATTTAGCACGCAGCTTAAATAAAGAAATTAACTTACAGCTTGTAGGTGAAGAAACCGACTTAGACAAAAACTTAGTTGAGGCATTAGCCGATCCGTTAGTGCATTTAGTGCGCAACTCGGTAGATCATGGTATTGAAATGCCCGCAGCGCGTGAGGCTGCGGGTAAACCTAGAACAGGTAATGTTACTTTATCGGCTTCACAAGAAGGCGACCATATTTTGTTAACCATTAAAGATGATGGTGCAGGGATGGACGCTGAAAAGCTGAAAAAAATAGCGATTAGTAAAGGCGTTATTGACCATGATCAGGCAAGTCGTTTATCAGACACTGAAGCATATAACCTAATTTTTGCGCCTGGTTTTTCGACCAAAGAAGAAATATCTGATATTTCTGGTCGTGGTGTAGGCATGGATGTAGTAAAAACTAAAATCACCCAGCTTAATGGCTCTGTTAATATCCAGTCTGAATTGGGCGTAGGTACAATTTTAGAGATAAAAGTCCCCTTAACGTTAGCTATTTTGCCTACACTTATGGTGATTGTTGGTGAGCAAACATTTGCGTTACCGCTTGCTGGTGTGAGTGAAATATTCCACTTAGATCTAACAAAAACCAATGTGGTAGACGGTCAGCTTACAATTATTGTTCGTAAAAAAGCGATACCCCTTTTCTATTTAGAGCATTGGCTAGTTAAAGATGCTGATTGCTCTCAGCGAAAAGCACAAGGTCATGTGGTGATTGTACAAATAGGTACACAGCAGGTTGGCTTTGTGGTTGATTCATTAATTGGCCAAGAAGAAGTTGTTATTAAGCCTCTTGATGCGTTATTACAAGGTACGCCAGGAATGGCTGGTGCAACAATTACATCTGACGGTGGTATTGCACTGATTTTAGATGTACCTAACATGCTTAAGCATTACGCAGGATAAAATGTAGGCATACATGTTTATGCCTACACATAAATTAATAAGAGAGCGCAATGGCCGTAAAAGTTTTAGTTGTTGACGATTCCAGTTTTTTTCGCCGCCGTGTAAGCGAAATTCTTGAACAAGATAGCGGTATTGAAGTGATAGGTTTTGCTGTTAATGGTAGAGAAGCCGTAGACAAAACAGAACAGTTACGTCCGGATATGATCACCATGGATGTAGAGATGCCTGTGCTTGACGGTATTAGCGCTGTGAAAGAAATTATGGCAAGCAACCCCACGCCAATACTTATGTTTTCTTCCTTAACTCGCGATGGTGCTACAGCAACGTTAGATGCACTTGATGCCGGCGCAATGGATTTTTTACCGAAAAAGTTTGAGGACATTGCCAGAAATAACGAAGATGCAATCAAGCTATTGCAAACTAAAGTGAAGGAAATTGGTCGTAGGCGTGCACCTCGTCCAATAAGGCCGTTAACATCAAGTAAGCCAGCTGGTTCACCAACGAGCAAACTAGCGACAACAAGTTCATCAGTAAAACAACCCGATAGAAGCTTTCAACGTGCCGCCCCAGTGCAAGCAACAGCTACATCCAGTATGCCCACGCGTGCTAGTGGTAAACATTATCAAATAGTAGCTATTGGCACCTCAACCGGGGGGCCTGTTGCTTTACAAACTATATTAACCCAGCTACCTGCTAATTTTGCCCACCCTATTTTGTTAATTCAACACATGCCTGCAGCCTTTACGCCTGCGTTTGCGGCACGATTAAATAGCCTTTGCAAAATACGTGTAAAAGAAGCACAACAAGGTGACAGACTAGAAGCTGGCACAGCTTATTTAGCACCAGGCGGGCAGCAAATGATGGTTGAGGGGCGAAGTGGTAATAAAACACTGCGTGTGTTTGAAGATAACAGTGAGCGTATAAGCTACAAACCTAGTGTTGATGTGACGTTTGCAAGTGTTGCTAAAAGCTATCAAGGAGATGCACTTGCAATTGTTTTAACAGGCATGGGAGCCGATGGGCGCGATGGCGCTCGAATGCTTAAGCAAGCTGGCGCAACAATTTGGGCGCAAGATGAAAAAAGCTGTGTTGTATACGGTATGCCGCAAGCTATTGCAAACGCAGGGCTTGCCTCAGAACATTTAGCCCTTAACGATGTAGCAGCAAGAATCAAAAGAGAGACAGGCTGTGGATAAGCTTTCTGTTTTAGGATTAGTCATCGCCCTGGGCGCCATAGCGATTGGTTATGCTTTAGAGGGCGGCGTTGTCACTGCGTTATTTAACGGCCCTGCACTTATTATTGTGCTTGGCGGCACCTTAGGCGCCGTTATGTTACAAACGGCTACAAGTACCTTTAAAAAAACGCTAAGTATAAGCCATTGGGTGTTTTTTGCACCACAAGACAATATTGAACAAGCCATAGAACAAATTAAAACGTGGTCGCACAAAGCTCGCCAAGAAGGCTACTTAGCACTAGAAAAAGAGGCACTTAGTCATCCAGACCCTTATGCAGCTAAAGGGCTTAGTTTACTTGTCGATGGGTGTTCGGAGCAAAAGCTTCGCGACACTTTAGAAATAGACTTAATGCTTGAACGTGACCGTTTACTTGAAGCAAGTAGAGTGTATGAAGCTATGGGGGGTTATAGCCCAACAATAGGTATTTTAGGGGCCGTACTAGGTCTTATTCAAGCTATGTCATTTATTACCGACCCTCAAAAGCTAGGTGCAGGGGTTGCGACCGCTTTTATTGCAACAATATATGGGGTGGGGTTAGCTAACTTATTATTTTTACCTATGGCCAATAAACTTAAACAGCGCGTAGAGCAAAAAATGCTTTACCATGAAATGATGGCCGAAGGGGTAATAGCGATAAGCCTTGGCGAAAGTCCTATTAACATAGAATTAAAGCTTGAAGCTTATCGCACAGAGCGCCCTAATGTCGTGGTAGAGTAACTTTTATGTTACGCCGGCGCCTACGTCAATCAGCAGAAAAAAATCAACATACAGAACGTTGGTTGGTCTCTTATGCCGATTACATGACCATTATGTTTGCTTTTTTTGTGGTTATGTATGCCATTGCCATAAACAAAGAAGAAAGTTTTCAAATCCTCTCCGACTCTTTAGAACAGGTTTTTGACAAATCAGCAAGGCAGCAATCGCAACAAGGCGAGGGTGTTACGGGTGAAGGGTTACTTACAGACCGTGTGACCCCGGAGCACGAATTATTATATGGCGAGAGCATTCAAAAACAGGAGTCTGGCCCAGAGTTGCTAGATGGACAAAGTGATACCAGTAATATAAAACAAAAACATTTAGGTAAGCCGCTAGATAGCTTATTAACTAAATTACATTCAGCACTTATAGATGAGATTCGTGATGGAGAAGCAAGTTTAGAGCTCAACCAAGATTGGCTTATTATTGAGCTAAGCTCAGGAATGTTGTTCTCAAGTGGCAGTTCCGTGGCCCACGCGCGCGCTAAACAAGTCGTAAAAATTGTAAAAGATATTATTGCCCCAGTAGATAACTACATAAGAGTAAGAGGCTACACAGATAACGAAAGTATTCGTAATGAAATGTTTCGCTCTAACTGGGAGTTGTCAGTTGCACGTGCGACCTCTATTTTAGTTGAATTAGAAACGTTAGGAATTAACCCAGCGAGAATGGCAATAGAAGGGTATGGCCAATATTCACCTTTTGCCGATAACGACACCGCAGCGGGTCGTGCAGAGAATCGAAAAGTTGTTATTGCCCTTTCTAAGTATGGCTTAGTACAGCAAACCACCGAAAATGAAGCTGAGCCTGATGAGCAAGCGCAAAAAGAAGCGCCTGAGCCAGAGGTCGAACTTCCTTCTGATGATAACGCAATTAAAATAATTCGTTTACCTCATGGTGGCATCAGGATCACCACGCGCAATGAATAGTAATTAGGACTTAATGTGAAGATTTGGACAGTAGCAAATCAAAAGGGCGGTGTAGGTAAAACCACAACGGCTGTTAGTCTTGCGGGTATTTTAGCATTGCAAGGTAAACGCGTATTACTTATTGATACCGACCCTCACGCTTCACTTACGTATTATTTTGGTATTGATTCTGAAGATTTAGAAGTCAGTGTGTACGATATTTTTGCTCGCGGCACCTCAATGCAAAGTGAAGAAATATTGCAAGCTTTGTGCCCCTCTACAATGGAAAACCTAGATATATTGCCCGCAACGATGGCTATAGCAACTCTCGATAGAAGTATGGGCAATAAAACGGGGATGGGCTTAATTTTAAAAAAAACACTTGCAAAAATTAGTGAACATTACGATTATGCGTTGCTTGATTGCCCTCCTGTTTTAGGTGTTCTAATGGTGAATGCGTTAGCTGCCAGCGAACGTATTTTAGTGCCTGTGCAAACTGAGTTTTTGGCGCTCAAAGGGCTTGATAGAATGATGCGCACTATGGAATTAATGCAAAGCTCTCAAGCGAAACAGTACCAATATACTATAATCCCTACTATGTATGATAAGCGCACAAAAGCGTCGCTTGAAGCCTACAAAACGTTGCAAAATACATATAAAGATAAAGTATGGCCAGGGGTGATCCCCGTTGATACAAAGTTTAGAGATGCAAGCCTTGCACAAAAGGTACCCATAGAGTTTTGCCCACGTTCGCGTGGGGTATACGCTTATAAAGCGTTATTAGATTATTTAATTGGACAAGGTTAATGAATGAGTAAGCAATTATTTGCTAATGAAAAAGTAATGACTCAATACTTAGGGGCGCTCTTATGCGAAGACGAACCTGAGGAAAACCTTGAGCCTGTAGCTAAACTCCTTGAACAAGTACCTAGTGCCATACAAAACGACGAGGTACTTTTAAAACCCAAAGCGCAATTAAGCGTGACCGAGCAGCTTTATTCTGAGCAAGTAAAAGAGGCTATTAGTGACGTTGAGCCCGTTCCCTCTCAAACAGCGCCTATTGAGCCTGAGCCAGTAAATACACCTGAGGTGCAAACCTTGCAAAGTACAGAGCCTGCGCCTTTACTACATAGCCAAGAAGATTACTTTGAAGGAGAATTTCAGGCTCTATTTTTTGAAGTGGCTGGCTTAACATTGGCTGTTCCTTTAAAAGCGCTTGGGGGTATTCATCAATTAGGTGAGGTAAATCATTTATTTGGTAAGCCAAAGTGGTTTAAAGGCGTTATGCTTAATAGGGATGAAAAACTAAACGTAGTTGATACCGCCCGTTGGGTAATGCCAGAAAAGTACGATGAAAAGTTAGAGGCTTCTCTTAATTATCAGTATTTAATCACCCTGGGGGATAGTAACTGGGGGTTATTGGCCGAAAAGTTAATAAATAACATTACATTGAGTAAAGAAGATGTAAAATGGCGAAAAAACAGCGGCAAACGTCCTTGGCTTGCTGGTGTTATTAAAGAAAAAATGTGTGCTTTAATAGATGTAGATAATTTAAATGCACTATTAGAAAAAGGCTTAGATAGCCGTCAGTAGTAATGACCATTACGGGGTAACAGCATGAGCGAAGATAAACTATTATCAGCGAATAAAAACGCAGATAACAACGATGAAATTTTACAGTGGGTAACGTTTAAGCTTGAAGAAGAAACCTACGGCGTAAACGTAATGCAGGTACAAGAAATTTTACGTTATACCGAAATAGCCCCAGTACCTGGTGCGCCTTCTTACGTTATTGGTATTATAAACTTACGTGGTAACGTAGTTACTGTTATTGATACTCGAGCTCGCTTTGGCTTACCAGCTGCAGATGCGACTGATAACTCTCGCATTTTAATTATTGAAGCAGAAGAGCAAGTAATTGGTATTTTAGCTGATAGTGTATCTGAGGTTGTGTACTTACGCAGCTCTGAAATCGACAGCGCCCCAAATGTTGGTACCGAAGAAAGCGCTAAATTTATTCAAGGCGTGTGTAACCGCGATAACGAATTACTTATTTTAGTCGATTTAAATAAATTACTTAGCGATGACGAATGGGATGAGTTAAGCGATATTTAAGCTTTACCACTAAAATTATGTTGTTACTTAGTATCGCAATAATAGCGCTAGGGGCTGGTTTAATATCGCTGGCGCTAATTGTTGCATTAAAAAATAAACAGTCGGCAGAGCTTAATGCAGTATCACAGCAATTAAAAGATACCTCAGAGCAAACACATATATTACGTAGTGAAGTGTCTGAGCTCAGAACAGGGCTTTTAAGTATTGGTAAGCGTGTACTTGAAGTTGAGCAACAAAATCAAGAGTTGATGCAACAACAAGCTGCTCAAAAATATGACGACCCAGACGCAAAAATATATTCTCGAGCTGTTAAAATGGTTGAGCTTGGTGCAGATTTAGATGAGGTGATACGCGAGTGCGAGCTTCCTAGGGCTGAGGCTGAACTATTATTTTCGTTACATAAACAAAAAGACGCCTAGCGTCTTTTTTGCTTTTAACTAAACACAATATCAATGTGCAGTAATACTTAATAAGAGGGAGATAAAATTCACCCATCTGTTTATGCCTTTACATTTAGCTTACCTTGAAAGTCTTGCCAGCCAGGTGGGAACTGCCCACGAAGCACGTACGAAAAAGCAATCAATTCAGCAATAACATAATAAAGCTCTTTGGGTATTTCCTCTCCCAATTCTAAGTGTGAGAGTGTTTTAGCAAGTGCTTCATCTTGGTGGATCATAATGCCTTTTTGTTTTGCAGCAGCGATTATTTCATCAGCCAACTCGCCAAACCCTTTTACACTTACTGCTGGGGTACTTCCCGCTTCATACAAGAGGCCAATAGCTGATTTATTATTTGCTGCAAAATTAGAGGAGTCAGTCATGTTATACCTTAATATTTATAATGGCATGCGATTGATAAAACGCTTGATGACTCGCATCTCCACGTTTTAAGTTTAGCTCGCCTACTTGCAAGCCATGTTGAGCTAATTTAGCCCTGAGGCTATCTAAATGAGGATGTGCAATTGCACTTACTTCTTGGCTAGAGGCTAGCAGCTGGCAATCGAGCGCTTTGTCCATAAGCTCAGCCACTATTTGTAATTGCCCTTGCTGTGCATAATCAAAATTTAATCTAACAAACCACACGTTTTTTTCGGTTTTATCTACACTGGCCTTTTTATATTGCCCTAAGGTTATTTCTGTTTGTCCCGCTTCAGGCGGAAGTTTCATTGGAAATAAAAACTGTGCTAGCGGGTTTGTGTCGTTTTGCTGGTTTGGTGTAGTTACTTGCACTTGGCTAAGGGTATTTTTAACCTGTAGTAGCTCTGGGGCAAGTTCTTGTATGTGTGTTTGTTGAAGTTGTTCTAATAGTTTATCCGCGCCATTACCTACTTTAAAAGTAGGTAAAAGCACGTTAAGTAGGGCATCCACTCCGGTGTGGTTGTTAAACGTTAGTGAAGTACTCGATTGGCTTATTATTGGCGCCGCTAAAATAGTCACCGCAAGCTGCTCAAGTCCTTTTGTAAAGCTACTTTGTAGTGTGTCGTTTGGCGTAGTAAGCGGCTGTAAGGTACTTAAAAGCTCTCGCTGTATGGTTGCTGGGTGAACATTATTACTAGAGACCATTCTATTAAAAGCTTGATTTACCAAACGTGTTAGATCAGGTGTATTTTGAGTCGCTTTACTTGCTATGTCAGTAATTTGGCTACTCAACAATGTTGTAGGGTTAGAAGCGCTATTTGGGCGCTCACTCTCTGTTGGTAAATTTAAAAGCGAAGTTAAAAGCTTGGCTTCAATCGGTTGTAATTGCTGACTTGGTGCGGTTTTAAAAAGCGAGTGAGGTAAACCGGGTTGATTCGAAGTATTTACCTGTGATGTTGTGGCATTTAATGTTTTTAAACTCAGCGGCCCAGAAGGAATGCCTTGCGTACTTATATATGTTGGTTGAGCGCTCACTGCTTGTGGCTGAGCCATGTTGTTTGCTGATTGCCATAACGACACACTGGCCTTTAGTTGCTGGGTTATTTGCACTAAAGGAGGAAGCTGCGCAAAGTGTTTAGCTAAAGGGCTGTTAGGAGTATAAGAATGATTAGCAACTTCAGCGGTTATATTTAGCTTGCTTAAATTAGGGTTTGCTAACGGGTTTATTTGTGTAGGCGTTTTGTTTACATCAAGATTAGCTTGTTGAGCCTGCAAAGGTGACGTTTTACTCGCAAAGGGTTTGCTTTCAAAGTATTTAACGGCATCGTTAATTCGCGTTTTTAAATCACTAAAGCTGCTTTGTAACCATGATTTTATAGGGCTCTGTGCACTTAACTGCGGGCTTGTTTTATCAGCGGGGGGGCTGGTTGCATTTTGCTGCTGTGATAAAACCAAGTCGGTAAAGGGTTTACTAAATGAGTTGTTAAGTGCGACCTGCATATTGGGTAAGTTAGTTTTAATGAGCAGCTTATCTGCTTGATGAGTAATATTTACTGCCACGGGTTTACTGGGCAATTCACTAAGTTGTTTATTAGTGATTGGAGTGGTGAACGAGCCGCTATGCTGAGGGTGAGAAATAATAGCTAATTTAGGCGTTGCTTGTAGTTTCGCGCTAGGCAGTAAGTTAGTTAATAGCTGCGTAATTTTATGTTGGCTGAGAGTTTGAGTATGAACGGAATCAGCAAAACGGTTAATAACATTTATTTGTGCGCCTTTATTAGTGGTATTAATAAGTACCTGTAATGGCTGCTCGGTATTTAATAGTTGTGCGGTTTCTTTGTTAATTGCAATACTGGCATTAAGGCTAGGTATTATAAGCTGTGGTGACGGCGAAAGCTTAATATTAACAGGCAAGGGTTTGCTTTGTATTTCACTACCGGTACTTACATAATTTAAAAAACGCTGCAGTTGAGATGCGTTGCTAAGTGTAATATTGGTATTGTTGGGAGTTATATTTAGCTGCTTTCCATCAGCGCTGAGCTGTATGTTAGCACTTGCTATTTTGTCTGTGTTTTGAGAGGCATGGGTAATGCCTAAACGTAGTGTTTGCCAGTGTTTATCAATTAATACATCGAGTGTAATTGAACCTTTTGAAAACTGAATATTTTTAGCCGCAAGTACCTGCTCGGGTAATTGTACTAATTCGTCTGAAGTGCTCGGGGCGCTTTGGTTATTAACCAATGAATTAGATAATGTGATTTGCGTTGGATTATTCATTATTTTAAATCAAGTTTTCGCTAATTTTCGTGAATCGATTTTAAAGCAATATTCGTATTACCCTATCATTATGGTAGACTAACGCCTAATTTTTGGCATAGAGAAACGTCATCTTGTTACACATTAAGTCCGTCACCTGCATCAAGCAAGAACGTTGTTTGTTTGCGGATCTTAATTTTAGCCTAAATAGCGGTCAAATCATGCAATTAGCGGGTCCTAACGGGGCTGGCAAAACATCATTATTGCGTATTGTCGCAGGCTTTAGTGTGCCTGATGAAGGCGCTATTTTTTATAAACAGCAAGCTATTACCAAACATTATGAAGAGTACGCCAGAGACTTACTATTTATAGGCCACAAAACCGGTGTTAATGCACAGCTCAGCGCACTGGAAAACGTAAGCCATTGGTTACACATTAATGGCTATACAAATGAGCCCGACTTATATCCAATGTTAGCTAAGCTTGGCTTAGTGGGCCTTGAAGATGTGCCAGTAAGAATGCTCTCTGCAGGGCAGCAGCGTCGTGTCGCTTTAGTGCGCTTATGGTTAAGCGATGCAAAACTATGGGTGCTTGATGAACCCTTTACTGCACTTGATAAAAATGGCGTTGCATTTTTACAACAACGTTTTTCTGAGCATTTAAAAAGTGGTGGCGCTATTTTACTCACAACCCATCAAGATTTAACAACACAGTTTGAAAACCTACAAACGGTGACCTTGGAGTATCGTTACTGATGACTCGTCAACATTCATATTGGCTGCTGTTTAGTGCGGTATTTAGTAAAGATGTAAAGCTTGCGTTTCGCCAGCGTGCTGAAATTATCAATCCTATCTTGTTTTTTCTCATTGTTATTTCGTTATTTCCGTTAGCAATAGGCCCAGAGCCCGGTCTATTAAACAGAATGGCGCCAGGTATTATTTGGGTAGCCGCTTTGCTCTCTACTATGCTTGGGCTCGATAAATTATTCAGAGACGACTATAACGATGGCTCGTTGGAGCAGTTAATAGCTTCATCGTATCCGCTATCCCTCACCGTGTTGGCCAAAGTCGCGGCGCATTGGGTTGTTACCGGTTTACCATTAGTATTAATGACACCGTTATTTGCTTTATTGCTTAATTTAGAGAGCTCAGCGCTGTTAGCCACCGTATTAACATTATTATTAGGCACGCCATTATTAAGCTTTATTGGTGCTATTGGGGCTGGCCTTACTGTGGGATTACAAAAAGGCGGCATTTTAATGAGCCTATTAGTGTTGCCTTTGTATATCCCTGTTTTAATTTTTGCAACGTCAGCCATTGATACCAGTACTATGTCGCTGGATTATAGCGGGCAGCTTGCCATTCTTGGGGCCATGTTAGTAGTTGCTATTATGTGTGCACCCATCGCCATATCGTCAGCATTAAAAGTGAGTGTAAGTTAATATGTGGAAGTGGTTACATCCCTACGCAAAAGCAGAGCGCGCATATCAATTATGTAATACGTTACTGCCTTATTTTGCCGTTGTTACGGTTATAAGTATGCTTGTTGGTTGGATTTGGGGCTTAGGTTTTGCGCCAGCTGATTACCAACAAAAAGACAGTTACCGTATTATTTTCATTCATGTACCGTCGGCTATTTTGTCTATGGGCGCATATTCTTCTATGGCTATTGCAGCCGTGGTTGCTTTAGTGTGGCAATTACGTAACGCCGAACTTGCAGTCATTGCTATTGCCCCGGTAGGAGCATGTGTAACTGCTATTGCGTTAATTACAGGCGCAGCATGGGGCAAACCTATGTGGGGCGCTTGGTGGGTTTGGGATGCACGTTTAACCTCTGAGCTTATTTTATTATTTTTATACTTAGGTGTACTTTCGCTTTATCATGCATTTGAAGATAAAAAGTCAGCAGGGCGAGCGGCGTCTATTTTGGCCATTGTTGGGGTTATTAACCTACCTATTATTCATTATTCTGTTGAGTGGTGGAATACCCTACATCAAGGCGCAACAATCACAAAGTTTGACACCAAAGCTATTGACCCTAGTATGTTTTGGCCGCTTATGGTGAATATTTTAGCGTTTGGTGCTTTTGTTGGCACTGTAACGTTAATTCGTTTAAAAAATGAAATATTACAACGTGAAAAGCATCGACCGTGGGTTCGAGCCTTGTTAAGTAAGGGGTAAATTATGCAGTTTGACTCTTTTTCTGATTTTATTGCAATGGGGGGCTACGGGTTTTACGTGTGGCTTTCTTTTGGTACGTGCGCCTTAATTTTGTTGGGCATTTTATTTAGCTCTTTACGTGATACAAAACGTATTATGGCCTCAGTAGAGCAGCAAGTTGCGCGCGAAGCGCGAATTAAAAAAGCGAAGCAGGAACAGATCTCATGAACCCTAGACGTAAAAAACGCCTATTGGTAATTATTGCTGTGTTGTTTGGCATTGGTGCTTCTATAGGCTTAGTACTTTATGCACTTCAAGAAAACATTAACTTGTTTTACACACCGAGCGAGCTAATAGAAGGCAAAGGCCCAGATAAAGAAAAACCGCAAATAGGGCAAAAGTTGCGTATAGGCGGTATGGTTGTGCCAGGTTCTGTTATTCGTAATGAACAAAGTTTGCAAGTCAGCTTTAAACTAATAGATACAGGGCCATTGGTTACAATTAAATACCAGGGCATTTTGCCTGACTTATTTCGCGAAGGCCAAGGTATTGTAGCGCAAGGTGTGCTTGTAGAGCCAAACGTGATTGAAGCTTTTGAAGTACTGGCTAAGCATGATGAAGAATACATGCCAGCAGAAGTAGCAGAAGCCGTAAAGGGAATTAAACACGAAAAACCAAAATACAACCTAGATAGCGGTAGCTAATATGATCCCAGAACTTGGTTATTTTTCTTTAACGCTTGCCATGGTGTTAAGCGTTTTACTGTGTATTTTTCCGCTGTGGGGCGCACATACCGGTAATCTTCGTTTAATGCGTGCGGCCCCGTCTTTAGCCGTAGGGCAATTTGTATTTGTCCTTCTCTCATTTGCTGCGCTTATCTATGCCAGCTTAACAGATGACTTTACGGTATCTTATGTAGCGTATCATTCAAGTAGTACCTTGCCTTGGTATTATAAAATCACCTCTACATGGGGTGGGCACGAAGGTGCGATTTTACTGTGGCTTGTAATGCAAGCAGGGTGGACCGCCGTGGTTGCTATACGCTCTAAAGCACTGCCTTGGGTATTACGTGCACGTGTTTTAGGCGTGCTTGGCTTTTTAGGTGTGGGTTTTATGATGTACACACTACTGCTTTCGAGCCCATTTGAGCGTTTACTGCCATATTTTCCTGTTGAAGGACGTGATTTAAATCCACTATTACAAGACCCTGGTATGATCATTCATCCACCGTTACTTTATATGGGATATGTAGGATTATCGGTTGCGTTTTCCTTTGCTATTGCAGCACTTTTAACCGGTAAACTTGATAACACTTGGGCTAAATGGTCACGCCCATGGACGATGACTGCTTGGGGCTTTTTAAGTTTAGGAATAACCATAGGTAGCTGGTGGGCTTACTCTGAGCTTGGCTGGGGTGGCTGGTGGTTTTGGGATCCGGTAGAAAACGCTTCGCTCATGCCTTGGCTAGTCGCTACGGCTTTATTGCACTCTCTGAGCGTGACAGAAAAACGCGGTGTATTTAAATCGTGGACTGTGCTGCTTGCCATCGCTGCATTTTCCCTAAGCTTATTAGGCACCTTTATTGTTCGCTCAGGCATTATTGTATCGGTGCATGCATTTGCCACTGACCCCGATAGAGGTTTATTCATCCTAGCCTTTTTAGGCATTGTTGTTGGCGGCGGTTTATCGTTGTATGCGCTGCGCGTATCACAAGTTAAAAGCGAAGGCCGTTACAAGTTTGTATCTCGCGAAGTGGCGCTGTGGCTTAACAACATCTTTTTAGTGGTAGCCACATTAATTGTTCTTTTAGGTACTTTATTACCTATGGTACACAAAGAAATGGGCCTAGGCAGTATTTCTATTGGCGAACCGTTCTTTAATAAAATGTTCGCCATTTTATTAGTACCTTTTGCCATATTAATGGGAATAGGGCCTTTTCTTCGCTGGAAACAAAATAAGTGGGCTGTACTACAAAATAAAGTATTCGTAGGCGTGCTAGTAAGTGTTGTTATTACCTGTGCGTGGTTGTTCTCAAGCTACGATGTAGTAAAACCGCTTACATTACTAGCCACTACCTTAGGTGTGTGGGTTGCTGTCTCTACTGCTATAGATTTATACGCTAAGGCGTCGGTTCACGGAACACTAAAAGAAGGCGTTAAGCGTTTAGGAGTCAGCTACTGGGCGATGGTGCTAGGTCATGTTGGTTTAGCATTTGTTATTGCGGGCGTTACGCTGACTTCGGCGTACTCAGTAGAGCGTGATGTTTCTATGAAGCAAGGCGATATTGTTACGCTTAATCAATACGAATACCGTTTTGATGGCGTTAAAGCAATACGCGGCCCTAACTACAGTGGACATGCTGGTGTAGTGTCGGTATTTAATAACGATAAGCTAGTGACTGAGCTGCATGCAGAAAAGCGTAAATACGATATTGGTATGCAATTTATGACCGAAGCGGCAATTGATGCTGGTTTTGCTCGTGACCTATATTTAGCGCTGGGTGAGCAATTAAGCAAAGGGGCATGGTCACTGCGTATTTATCACAAACCGTTTGTGCGTTGGATGTGGATAGGCGGTGTACTTATATCGCTTGCAGGGTTTATGATTTTATTTGATAAACGCTACCGTACCTCAGCAAGTACACGTAAAAAAGTGTTGGAGAATGCGTAATGAACCGTAAAATTTTAGCTTTAGCGCCGTTATTAATATTCATATTTTTATGTGTATTCTTATATCAAGGTTTGTTTGCCAATCCGCGTGAAATCCAAACTGGTCGACTTGGGCAAACAATGCCTGCGTTTAACCTTCCTGATTTAATGCAAGATGATAAGCGCTGGACCGATGAAAGCCTAAAAGGCGAAGTTTATTTACTTAATGTATGGGGCACTTGGTGTCCTACATGTTTGGTAGAGCTTGGCTATTTAACTAAGCTGCGAGAGCAAGGCGTAAAAATAATTGGTTTGTACTATGTGCAAGGTTACGATGCCGATTTTGATGGCCCATTTGATATGCAAGCGCTGCGTACTGATGTGAGCGATATGCTTAGCCGTGCTGGCGACCCATACCAATTTAATATTTTAGACTTGCACCGCACCTTGTCATTAGATTTAGGTGTATCGGGTGCCCCTGAAACATTTTTAGTGGATAAAACGGGTAAAATTTTATTACACCATACGGGAGATTTAAACCCGCGCGTATGGCGTGCTAAATTTGCCCCGGTTATGCAGGAGCTAAATTAATGCGAGTGTTTTTATTAACCCTTAGCTTTTTTATAAGTATGGCAGTGTATGCCGAGCAAGATCGCTATCAGTTTGACAATAACCAACAAGCCGTGCGCTTTGAAGAGTTAACTAAAGAGCTTAGGTGCCCTAAATGTCAAAACCAAAATATTGCAGACTCTGATGCCATTGTTGCTAAAGATTTACGCGACAAGGTACTTGCGCTGGTAAAAGAAGGTAAAACAAAAGACGAAGTTATCGATTACATGATAGACAGATACGGTTATTTTGTTCATTACGACCCGCCTGTGACACCAGCTACATTAGTGCTGTGGGTTTTACCTGTACTTATTGTAATTTTGGGGTTTGGTTTTATTGTAATTCGTCAACGTAAGGCGTCAGTTAAGCAAACCTGGAACAGCGACGATGAAGCAAGACTTGCTAAATTAATTGCAGAAAATAAACGCCAGGAGCAAATTTAATGATTTTAATGTGGGCGTGTTTTGCCTTACTCATACTCATTGCACTGGCATTTATTATGGTGCCTTTTTTAAAAAAAGAGCGCGTTCAAACCATTACTCACAATGCTAATGCAGAATTGATCAGTATTTACGAGCAGCGTTTAGTTGAGCTGCAAAATGACTTAGATAATCAACGTATTGATGCACAAAGTCATAACGAATCTGTTATTGAATTAAAGCGTCGTTTATTGAACGAGCTATCACCAGAAAAATCGCTTAATAGCAAAGGTAATAATCGTATTTTTGCTTTAACTGGCGCAGCATTTTTATTAGCCCTCACCGGTGTTTTTTACACCTTTACAGGGAGCCAACAACAAATAGCCGCGTGGTATGATGCAATGGATAACCTTGCTGATTATGGCGAGCGTGCTGTAATGCAAAAAGGTGAGTCACTTACTCAAAACGAGTTACAAGCCTTTGCTTTAGCTTTGCGTACTAAACTTAGCGAATCTGGTGATGACGAAGTTGCATGGATGTTACTCGGGCGTGTAGCTATGTCGTTAAACGAATTCGACATGGCACAGCAATCGTTTGATAAAGCACTGCGAATGAACCCTGACAACATGCAAGTACTCATTAGCTACAGCCAAGTTTTACTGCTTGAAGGTAGTGAAGAGAATATGACACGTGCAGCGGGTATGCTATCTAAAGTGCTAAAAGTTGAACCAACAAATCTTGATGCTATTTCCTTATTAGCGCTCATTGCTTATGAGCGCAAGGACTGGCCGCAAGCTAAAGCGGCGTTCGAGGTACTACTTGCTAGCATGGATGAAAGCGATACGCGTTACTCAATGATAGCGCAGCGTATTTCTGATATTGAACAACAAATGCAAAATGAGGGCTCTGTAATGCCTGTCTCTGCTAACAGTGCTATTAATGTTACTGTGAGCTTAGCAGATGAGCTTTTAGATAAGCAGCCACAGCAGGGGACTTTATTTATTTTTGCAAAGGCTGCTCAAGGCTCTCCTATGCCGTTAGCGGTTGTTAAACTTAATGAATACAGTTTTCCGCTCACAGTGCAACTTACTGATGCTAATGCAATGGTTGATGGGTTAAACTTATCAAGTGCAAAAGATATTGTCATTACAGCGCGGATCTCAATAGATGAGTCAGTTATGCCAAGTAGTGGTGAGTTAGAGGGTCACTCTGAGGCACTGCAACGTGAAAACGTAAGTGACTACCAACTTCAAATTAATACATTAATACCTTAAGGACAGTAGATGTTAAAGCATAGTTTTACTTTTTTATGTTTATTGGTGCTAGCCGGATGTGCACAAGTACCAGAAAACAAAGTTGATGAGCGAGACCCGCTGCAAAGCATTAACCGTCCATTGTACGACTTTAATATGGACATTTTAGATGCTTATATTTTACGCCCTGTAGCTGTAGGGTATGTAGAAGTGACCCCTGTACCTGTACGCAATGGTATTGTTAACTTTACCGATAATATTAGTGCGCCTGTTGATATGATAAACGCGGGGCTGCAAGGTAAGGCGGGTAACGCAGGCGTGAGTTTAGCGCGTTTTTTAGTTAACTCTACGGTAGGCGTATTTGGTATTTTTGATGTTGCAAGCTCATTAGGACTTGAGCTTGTAGATGAAGATTTTGGCCAAACATTGGGCGTGTGGGGCGTTGGTGATGGTGCATATATTATGTTGCCAGCAATGGGTCCGACAACAGCACGCAACTTAACAGGCGATGTAGTCGATAACTTTGTGTTACCAGAAATCGCGTTGACTACGCCGCAAACTATTTTGGTGTTTGCGCTAAAAGCGGTTGAAGCTCGTGCGGCACTTATCCCGCAAGAAGGCCTACTTAATGACTCACTTGATCCGTATTTGTTTGTTAAAGACATATACTTTCAGCGTCAGCTTTATGAGCTATACGATGGCAACCCGCCAATTAAAGAAGAGCCTGAAGACTTTGATGAAGACTTCTTAGAAAGCTTATAAATAATAGCCATAAAAAATGCCAGCAATTGCTGGCATTTTTTATGTGTAATTTGAGCTTAAATAAACGAGCACGTGTTTATTATTCTTTAACCATCAGCTGCATTTGCTCATTTACCCAGGTTAGGGCGTCATGGTATGCATTGGCCACTTCTTCGCCTAAATTTAACTGTTTAGCAATTTCGTTGGCGGCTTCCCAGTCTGCGTGCTCATAAAACTTAACCAAGTTTAGATACTGAGCAAGCAGGCCTTCGTCATTTAAGAGCGCTGCTTTGATCTCTGCAGAAAGCGGAAGCTTTTGCATAACGCTTTCCATGGTTTCGTCTAAAATGGCATCCATAAGCGACATCATGCCGGTTAAAAAGGCCATACCGGTGTCTTTAAACTGACCATGAGAAATAGCAAGTAGTTCGCCAAAACGTGCACGCGTTAGCGAAAGCCTGATTAGCTCTACGGGTTTATCCGCCGATACTTGCGCTGCAAATAGCAAAGATAACAGCTTTTTAATTTCGTTAGCGCCAAGTACGATGAGTGCTTGTTTAATTGTGTTTATTTCTGCTCTGCGTGCAAACGCAGCAGAGTTTGAATAACGCAATAACTTGTATGATAGATTTACATCACGTTCAAACACATCGGTGATCTTTTTAAGATCCATTTCAACAGATGAGGTTTCGTAAAGTAGCTCTGCTAATGCCATTTCTGATGGCGGTAGCGCTTTACTTTGTACCATTTCAGGCTTTGAAAAAAAGAACCCCTGAAAATACTCAAACCCAAGCTCAAGGGCTAAGTTATAAGCCTCATAGGTTTCTACTTTTTCAGCTAAAAGCTTGATGTGTGGATAGGCTTTAATATCGTTAATTATGGTTTTTATTGCACTTTCGTCAGTGGTTAAAAAGTCTATTTTTATAATATTGATAAACGGGTAAAAATGGCGCCATACAGGCTGATGAACATAGTCATCTAGTGCCAGTGTATAGCCTTTTTCGTTTAGGTCTTTGACTATAGCGAGTAAACGTTTACCTGGTTGCACTGTTTCAAGGATTTCTACAACAACCGTCTCTTTCCCTAACATCGTAGGGTAACCTTTTAGCAAAGTTTCCAGAGTAAAGTTAATATAGGCGGGCTTATTGCCAGTCAAATCTTCTAAACCAAAATTAAATTGACTTCCTTCGATTAGCTTCGTTGTTGCTTCGTCACCGTCTATGTCTGGAAATACATTATCCACGCCATCACGAAATAATAACTCGTAACCAACAAGCTCCTTTTCGCGGTCTAAAATAGGTTGGCGTGCAGCATAAAAATACATAAATAGTTCCGTACAAATTAATAATAAATAGCAATGGCTATAATATATGGGAAAACACTCTAAATAGCATTAGGTAATTATTATTGATTTAATGAATTGTTATTAAAAATTAGCTATATATGTAAATAAATTTACCATATATCGGGTGTTTGAGGGTTAAATAGTCAATAAGGCTGTTTTTTGTTCACTCCAGTGTAACAAGTTGGAGTTATCACCTTTAAGCATGATATAGTCAAGACGGATGGTTTTTACCCCAATAGTGTCTTTATTATAATATTTTAAGAGTCATTATTAGGATTAAAAGCCTGTTTTATACAACTTTGTGGAGGCGAATTTGGAAACAGGAATGATTATTTCACTGGCATTGTATTTTGTAGTCATGCTTGGCATTGGACTTTATGCATACAAACAGTCTACAAGTGATGTATCGGGTTATATGCTGGGTGGGCGTAGCTTATCTCCAAGTGTTGCAGCATTATCTGCTGGCGCATCGGATATGAGCGGTTGGATTCTAATGGGTTTACCCGGCGCAATGTTCGTTACTGGCTTTAGTAGCACATGGATAGCAATTGGTTTGGTTATTGGTGCGTGGTTAAACTACTTTTTAGTTGCGCCTCGTTTGCGTGTTTACACTGAAAAAGCAAGCGATTCAATCACCATTCCAGACTACTTCTCTAATCGTTTTAATGATAAATCAAACCTTTTACGTGTAGTTTCTGCGGTAGTAATTATTGTTTTCTTTACGCTTTATACATCATCGGGTGTTGTAGCAGGCGGTAAATTGTTTGAAAGCTCATTTGGCTTAAGTTACGAAATGGGTTTATACATCACCACTGGTGTTGTTGTTTTATATACCTTATTTGGTGGCTTTTTAGCTGTTAGCTTAACGGACTTTGTGCAAGGCTGTATTATGTTTATCGCCTTGATACTTGTACCAACTGTTGCTTACTCTTTATTAGAGCAACCGCTAGAGTCGACGCTCCATAGTGTTAATCCAGATATGCTTAATTGGATAGGCGCAGGCTCTGCACTAGGTATAATTTCGGCAATGGCATGGGGCTTAGGCTACTTTGGTCAACCTCATATTATTGTGCGTTTTATGTCTGTGCGCAGCGTAAAAGACATGCCAACGGCTCGCCGTATCGGTATGACATGGATGATAGTTGCAGCGATTGGTGCTGTGGGTACTGGTTTATTTGGTGCCGCGTATACATACGAAAACAACATTGTTGTTGACGACCCTGAAACCATTTTCTTAATTCTTTCTGAATTATTATTCCACCCATTAATTGCTGGTTTTTTATTGGCGGCTATTTTAGCTGCAATCATGAGTACTATTTCTTCTCAGTTACTTGTTAGCTCAAGCTCATTAACAGAAGATTTTTATAAAACGTTTTTACGCAAAGAAGCAAGCGACACTGAGCTTGTTACTGTAGGGCGCGTTAGTGTTGCTGCGGTTGCACTGTGTGCGATTTACTTAGCGTATGATAGAGACAGCTCAATATTAAGCTTAGTAAGTAATGCATGGGCAGGTTTTGGGGCGGCATTTGGCCCACTGGTTCTATTTAGCTTGTACTGGAAACGCATGAACTTTGAAGGCGCTCTAGCAGGTATGGTGGTAGGTGCTGGTACGGTTCTGTTTTGGATTTACTCACCATTTATGATTGATGGACAAAGCTTAAGTAGTTACATGTACGAAATTGTACCTGGCTTTATTTTGGCAAGTATTGCAATTGTAGTGGTAAGTTTAGCGACGAAAGAACCAGCGCAAAACATTACTTCGCTATTTGATGAAGTTGAAAAGGAACTTTAATTAAATAGCGTACTATAAGTATAAAAAAAGCCACCTAATTTAATTAGGTGGCTTTTTTATTGCTCGTGTTTTATTGAAACATCATAATCAATAGTTATTTAGCGGGTAATACAGTACTTTCTACGCTGCCAAAACCAATACGTGCAAAGCCTTCTCTTTCACACCAGCCGCGCATAATTACATTATCGCCATCTTCTAAAAAGCTGCGTTGCTCACCATTACTCAGGGTTATTTTTTCTTTTCCACCACGAGAAAGCTCTAATAAAGAACCCGCTTCTTCATGTGTAGGGCCTGACTGCGTGCCAGAGCCGAGCATGTCACCGGGCATAAAGTTACAGCCATTTACTGTGTGATGAGCCACCATTTGCGCCACTGTCCAGTATGAATGTTTAAAGCTTGAGGCAGAGACCTGCGTGGGTTGGTGGTTTTCATCACGCATTTTTTGAGTCTGAATTTTAACATCCATTTGAATATCAAACGCACCTTGCTCGCGGTTAGCTGCAGATTCTAGGTACGGCATTGGTTGCGGGTCGTTTTCATCACGTGTCCACGCCGTTCTAAAAGGCGCCAGTGCTTCAGTGGTAACAATCCAAGGCGATACGGTTGAGGCAAAGTTTTTAGCTAAAAACGGACCTAATGGTTGGTATTCCCATGCTTGTAAATCTCGTGCCGACCAATCGTTAAATACACAAAAACCAAATACATGGTTTTCAGCGTTTTCAATGGCGATAGCATCACCCAGTGCATTACCTTTGCCTAAGTAAATGCCGAGCTCTAACTCATAATCTAGGCGTTTACATGGGCCAAATGAGGGGGTATCTGCATCGGGGGCTTTAGTTTGCCCTTTAGGGCGGTGAAACGTTTGCCCCGATACATCAATAGATGATGAGCGACCATGATAGCCAATCGGCACCCATTTATAGTTTGGTAAAAGCGGGTTATCAGGGCGGAATAAACTGCCAACGGCCGTTGCATGGTAAATTGAGGTATAAAAGTCGGTGTAATCACCAATACGACATGGCAGTGAAAACTCTATATCAGCTTGCGCAATAAGGGTACTTCGCATGTCTTTTTGTTGCTGTGCGCCTTCGCGTAATGCCTTTGAAAGTGCTAAACGAAGTGCTGACCAATACTGACTACCTAAACCCATAAATGTATTTAATGTTGATTCGCTTGCTGCATCAAGGGCTGTTTTAGCATCACCGGTAAAAATGTTTAAGCGGCTCAATTTTGCTAAATCAATAACCTGATCGCCAATAGCAACCCCGCCTCTGAATTCCTCATTTGTGTTTTTAGTACGAAATTCTGCAAAAGGTAAATTTTGAATCGGGAAGTCACAGCCTTTAATATTGGCCGACTCTACCCAGCTGGTTAAATTAATGTCGTGGGTTTCGTTAATTTGGCTCATTACTTATCCTTTAGGTTTGATGTGAGGTGCATGCATTTATTTAAGCATACTTGTATCTTGCACCCTACTTTTTAAATATTAAAACGACAAAAAGCAGCGAAGATCGCTGCTTTTAATTTACTCAAAAAAAGTTATAAAACGCCGCGACGCTCTTGGTCTCGCTCAATTGACTCAAACAATGCTTGGAAATTACCTTCACCAAAACCACCGTCATCTACACGCTGGATCATTTCTATGAAAATAGGTCCAAATAAGTTTTTAGAGAAAATTTGTAATAGGTAGCAATTTTCACTTTGGCTATCGACTAATATTTGATGCTCGCGAATTTTTTCTTTGTCTTCTGCAACCCAAGGCACACGGTCAAAAATAGTGTCGTAGTACTCAGGAATAATGTCTAAAGTAGCAATGGTCGATTTATCAAGCTTATCAAGTGAGCTTACTAAATCGTCAGTTAAAAACGCGAGATGTTGTACACCAGGGCCATTATATTCGCCTAAGTACTCATCAATTTGATTGTTGTTATTGCCTTTACCTTCATTAATAGGAATTGAGAAGGTGCCACAGGGCGATTTAAGTGCATACGATAGCAACGCTGTTTTTTGCCCTTTAATATCGAAGTAGCGTACTTCTGTAAAACCAAACACGTCTTTGTAAAAGTTTGCCCATGTTTCCATAGTGCCTTTATAAACGTTATTAGTTAAGTGATCTATACGAATAAAGCCTTTATCTTCAACTACATTTGGAGATGATAAATCGTCAAAGTCAGACTCATAAATAGACCCCTTATCACCAAATTGCTCAATAAAGTAAATTAGGCTGTCGCCAATACCGTAAATTGCGGGATAAGGTAAGTCTTTATGGGTAGAATCGGTTGCGGGTTTTGCACCCCTTGCCACAGCTGTTTCAAATGCATGCTGTGCATCGTTTACGCGCCAACCCATAGAGCAAATTGCTGGTCCATGACTTTTTGCAAATTCAGCAGAAAAGCCATCGCGTTCGTTATTTAGTAAAAAGTGAATGTCGTTTTGGTTGTAGTAGACAATATCTTTGCCTTTAAATTTTTTTAATTTTGAAAAACCAAAATCAGTAAACACTTTATCCATGTAGTCTGCATCAGGTGTTGCGTATTCAGTAAACTCAATACCAACTAAACCTAGTGGATTATTTGCTTCACTCATTTTTATTACTCCTGCAATAAATATTGCTACTGCGATTATGTGTTGTTGTCGTGTTGAGCTAGATAATCAACTAGATTTTGGATTTGGGGAAGAGGGGGGGCAGATTTAGCATTTGAGTAAACTGTAAATTTAATAAGACGTTTAATGGGTCAGTAGGTTTATACCTTACGCTTTAGCGTAAACAAGTATAAATTAGCTTGATAATTTTAGTTTATTAAAGTTTAAGGTGCTGATTTAAATAAATAAAAAAGAGGTTTTATAAAAATAAAACCTCTTTTAAAAATGTGGTTACGTATTGTTTTTTGTACTTAATTGTTTACACTTTGTGTGCGATTGTTAAAAAACTTGTTGCGCTGCTCGAGCCAAAGGTTAGGTTTTACCGTGGGTGCTGCTTGGTAATGGCGCTCAATAGCTTGGTTTAATACCCGTGTTGTAGGGGTAAACGTAAGCTTTGATTGAGCGCTGCCCATGCTTTTAATTTCGTCTCGACTCAGGGCGCGCCCAGCATATAAAAGGGCGTTTAAATAACCAGGTACTGTCTCAAAGTTGTTATCTGTAAAGAGTAAAACAGCTGATGTTAATGCCCAGGTGTTATTTATTTCACCGTCTTCTTTAACACCAGCAAGCTCGCCGTCAATGTACACTTCAAATACCCCATTGCTGGGGGCGGTATAAAATACAAATGCTACACGGTGCCAGTTTTCAGGCTCTGTTTGCCCAAAATAACCACTATCACTGGTTGATTTACCGTAACCGCCCGTTGGGTCGATAAACATATCGGCATCATCAGTGAGGTAATCCTGTGTGTTTGCTTGCATGATAGCGCGATAAATATCTTTACCTTCTTCAGGCCAGTATAAGTCCATTACTAAGGTGTAGTCAGAAACCATACCTTCGCTTGCATAATCACCATTGGCAGGTGTATTGAGGGTTATTAATAGCCCCTCAGTAGGCGCGTGGCGTGAAAACGCCAATACACCTGAGCTGCCATCAGCAAAATCAGAAATACCAAGCGCTTGCGTGGTACTATATTGAGTTTCCTCAGGGCCCCAGTTTGTTTGCTCAGGGTCAAAGTAGCTCAATACCGAAGGACCATAATCTGGTGTTAAAGGGTTGTTAGCATCGTCAAAATTCCACACAGTTACGTTGTTTTGTTCATCACATGAAAAGAGTCGATTATCGGTATCTAGGTATAGGCATTGGCTGGTTCTAAAGCGCGCATATTGATCAAGTAACCACCATGCTTCGTCAATGGCTTCTACGTTTAAAAAGTTGACGCCATTAAAAAATAATTCAGGATTAAGCGCTGCCCCTTTAAATAAAGCAACTTGATAGGTGCTCGCCGCTTGTATATTGTCTGGTTTGAGTAAAAGCCAATCGGGTTGACTGGCAAACATGGTGTTTAAATCGCTCCCAGTAACCGTTACGCTATATAACGAATTAAAACCGGGTGTGTTAGAGGGCTGGCGCTCAACATAGTAGGCTTTATGAAAGTCTTCTTGTGTTACAGTCCCGGGTGTCCACCTTGTTTGTACTAACTCAGGGTTGAGCAGTGCGGCCGTTATATCACTAGCATGGGCTGCAGCTAATGCCGTTATTTCTGCAAGCTCGATACTACTTGGGTAATTTTCAGAAATAGCAATTTCTGTGTTTGCATCAGGCGCATAACGCCCCATAATTTCGTCGATGGCACGTTTTGTTGCTTCATCACGTTCGCTAACGCTGTCAGTTTCAATGGTGCTGTAATCTATCGTTGGCGATGTCTTATCTTGCAGATTAAATGTCAGGGTAACATCGGTAATGCCTTTAGCATAAAAATCTGGCTGAATAACCACAGCGCCGTTCTCGAGCGTATTATAACTTTCTCCGCCATGAGTATGGCCGCCTAATACTAAGTCTATACCGCTTACATCGGTTGCCATATCAATATCTAAGCCTTCACCTAAATGGCTTAGCATTACCATATAATCAACGTCGTCTTGATACTGGCTTATTATACTTTGTGCTATTTGTTGCCACTGCCAGCTCATTTTAAATTGTTGGATAAAATCAGGAATGGGCTCATCATCTATCGGCTCATCTAGTTCGTTCCATGGTACAGAGGTCATGCCGAATACGCCCAAGGTCACACAGCCCACTTGTACTTTAGCGAAGCCTACAGCGGCAAAATCTTGTAATTGTTCACCTTCGTAGCGCGTATTACTGGCAAGCACAATGGCATTGTCATCTTGTGAATAGCTTAATAATTTTTCAGGTCCCCATGCATAGTCGTGATTACCTACCACACGTAAATCAAACTGCATGGCTTTAATGGCTTCTTCTGTAGCGCTACCTTGTGATAGTTGCTCAGCAACCGTGCCTTTTTCGTAGTCATCACCCCCGTTGGTAAAAAGGGTATGCGGCGTTTGTGCAAGTACTTGGTTGTAGTAGGCTTTTATGCGGCTAAAGTATTGCTCTTCATAACCGAATCGAGCATGTAAGTCGGCAACGTGAATAAACCTTACTGATTGTTCTGTTGCAGTGCTGTCACACGTTGGGCCAATAGCAGCAAAGGCCTCTTTACGTTGCATCATTATAGCGAAGGTACCCAGAGTTGTTACTTGTGCACTGATAAAGCCATCTTCAACAAAAGAGTTTTCAATAATTGTCCAAGAATCGTCCGATTGACTGGCAATAAATAGCTGGCCACCTAATTGGTAATCATCAGGTATTTTTATGGTAATTGTTATTGGATTACTAAAAGAAAACGTACTAGGGGTCAGTAGGTGTATATCTGAGATAATATTTAACAGTGCATTGGCATCATCTAATACTGTTTTTTCGTAGGTAAGCTCAGTACTTTGAGAAACAGCATTGGCGGGTACAGTCAGCAAAAAGCTTCCTTCATCAAGGCTGACATCTAAACCGGTAGTTGAAGATACGGTTAACTCGCTTGGCTCTGGCTCGACTGGATCGTTAGGGTTAGTTGTAACTTGATCGTCTGAACCACCACAGGCAGATAATAAAAAAATACAAAAAATTAAAAATGGGGTGCGATATAAAGTTAACAAGCGCATGTACTGCGTCCCTGAGACAAGTTAAAAATTAATCAGCAGATAATAGCAGTTTACAGCGAGGTGATATAGAAGTTTGAGAAAATTTCCCCCATAGCGGCTATGGGGGAAATTATAAGTAGTATTACGCGTAATTAAACGTGCAATATTATGCGGTTTTTTCTTCCAGGCCTTGTTTTTCCCATACTTTCGCTTTAAAGCTCATTAGTACTAAAACAATACCAACGCCAATGCTGAATAAGGCGATTTGTAAATATAAGTTAGGGATTTCTTGAACGTTATTCGGATCAAAGTTACCCGCAAGTATGCCCGAGATAACATTACCAATAGAGTAGGTTAATACAAATACACCCATTAACTGGCCTGTATAACGGCGAGGTGATAATTTGCTTACCGCACTTAATGCTACAGGGCTTAAACAAAGCTCACCCACTGTATGTAAAAAGTAAGTAGTAACAAGCCAATAAGGCGCCACTTTTAATCCTTCAGCAGCGTACTGAGCAGCCATGAACATGACTAAAAAGCCAGAAGCCATAATAATCAAGCCAAGTGCACATTTAACGCTGTAAGTTGGCGAGATCATTTTCTTAGATAAATTAATCCAAAGCGCTGCGAAAAACGGCGACAGTACAATAATAAACAGTGAGTTTAAAGATTGAAACCATGTAGTTGGAATTTCAAACGTACCGATAAGGCGGTCTGTGTAATCACGAGCAAATAGGTTAAGTGATGAACCCGCTTGCTCAAAACCAGACCAAAAACACGCAGAGGCAACACACACTAAAAATAGTGCCCACATTCTTTGTTTTTCTTCACCAGTTAAATTGCCTTTAAAGTAAATAAGGCCAAAGTATACAAAAAATATAACAGTAAATATAACGGCTGTGTAACCGGCTACAACCGACGGGTTTATGGTAATAACACCCGTCATAGCGGCTACTGTAACGCCAGTAACAACAGCAACAAACAATGCAATTGCACCCCATGTGCGTGTAGTACCTTGAGGGCTTAATGGGTTAGCAGGTAGTGCGCTGTGCTCAGGTAGGTTGTTTAATGTACGTTTATATTGGATTAAGCCAATCGCCATACCTACAGCTGCAGCACCAAATGCCCAGTGCCAGCCAACGTTTTCCATAAAGTAACCACATACGTAATAACCAATTAAAGAACCTAAGTTAATACCCATGTAGTATATAGCGTAACCGCCATCGCGGCGCTCATCAGCATCACTGTATAATTGGCCTACCATAGCGCTGATATTTGGTTTAAGTAAACCAGTACCTGTTGCTACAAATATTAAACCAATAAAAAATGAATATTCATGTGGAACGGCCAAAATAATATGGCCACACATAATTATTATACCGCCATACCACACCGCTTTTTGACCACCGAATAATCTATCGGCAAGCCAACCACCTGGTAAACCTAAAAAGTATACCGCGCCTGTGTATAAACCATAAATTGCAGCAGCTGATGCAACAGTAAAGCCTAAGCCTTCTTGTTGTAAGCTTGCTGTCATAAACAATACGAGCATCGCTCGCATGCCGTAGTAACTCATTCGTTCCCACATTTCAGTGAAGAACAATGTTGAAAGTCCTTTAGGGTGGCCAAACCAACCACTATCTGGAGCTGAACTCATATTTACTTCCTAACTTTAAGAATTGTTGTAATGGCCTTATAATTTTTTGCTTTAGCAGTTTGAGTGTTTTTTAAACACTTAAACGCTCGACCATTCTGTATATTATTTGTAGCTAAGATAATGATTTGCTAAATGGTAGTAACACCACAAGGTAAGAGACACACCCTTATCCTAGTTACAATTGGGCTCAAGTATACATATACCTTAGTGCGAGGGGAAGCATTCGCGATGTATCACCTTGCGCTGCGTTAAAAGTCTGCATAAGGAACAATTGGGGTGCCAGGGAACTCTAACGTCCCGTACACAGGATTGAAGTAATAGCGAATATAGAGCTGACCAAAGTTGGGCTCATAAAAATCAGAGCGGTCAATTGCTAAGTAACCACCAAAAAACCAATGCGGCGTTATACGGTATTCAAAACTTCCTTCGAGATTGTATGAGATGCCTGCGCTGTCATCACTCTCAAATACAGGGTCTACCCCAGTTATCGACTCTCTATCGTAGGCTTGTAGTTGCAAGTCTGTGTCGTTGGGATAAAAGTCAATCGCTTGGGTTTTCGTTTGCGAGTACGATATACCTGTTTTTAAGCGATAAACAAAATCATCGCCCCAGCGCGCATCGTAGCTTAAAGGTAGTGATAACCCAACGTAGTTTTGAGGACTATAGTAACCGCCGTGACCCCATGTTTCTTCACTTAAATTATACTGATACGCCCAATGCAATAGGCTTGCGCCGACAGTAAATTCGCGTTCTTGATTGCTAATAACGCGATAATACGACCCACCCATTACTCTATAGCGTTGGTTATCTTTAACATTTTGACCTTTATAAAGCGTAAAGTCGGCGCTTGACCAAAAGCCCCAATCGCCACCTAAATCATGAGATAGATTGGCCGTTAGGCCAGTTGAGCGCACGCCGCCCCAAATTTCACCGGTATTTACATCCTCAAGGCCAGCATAAGAGAGCACAGAGCTAGTTACAGGGCGTTTTTCGAGCTCTAGGCTATAGCCAAAATCGCCAATGCTGTTTGCGTAGTTTACACCCCATACTATGTCTTCAATCAAAAAGCCAAGTGGGGTAGTACCCACATCAACACGCCAATTTTCATTTTGCCAGCCAATACCTATATCGACCCCATCTTGCTCAGGGCTAACCTCATCAATGCCGCAGGTAAATATACACAGTGCACCTTGGCCGTAGCGGCTTCCAGCAAATTGCTCATCAAAGCGCGTTGTTTGTGCACTGATGCTAGTTGGATCTATTTTAATAAACCCTTGACCTTGCCAAAGTGGAAAATAGGCCTCAATAGGGACTAAGCCAGCGCCAAGCGTCGCTTCGCTTTCTGTACTTGTTTGGCCACTAAAGTTAACCCCAATGGCAATGTATGCTTGGTTTTTGCTTTGCTCATTTATAAGCTCGCGTTTAGCACCATTGATATACCACGCATCATTTTCATCTATACGCGCAATTTGTTTGTAAAACGATTCATCGTTTAGGCGTTGCTCGCTCGATAGTGTTTTTAAATACCATTGCTTAGCTTGGTCGTGTTCATTAAAGTTTCGGGCAACTTCAGCGCCCAAATAACTAAGCTCTTTATCATTGGGTGATTTAGCTATTAATTGATTGGCTAAAGCTAACGCATCACCTGCGTAATTAAAGTCATTTAACGATGCCATAATTTGGCGCTGTAAATAGGCCTGCTGATCATCTGTTTGCGCTATTGCACGCTCAGTCACTTCTTTTGCTTGAAAGTCGTTACCTAATTCTCTATGAGCTTTTGCTATTGCTAGCATAGCTTGAGGGTCAATTGGCTGATTGTTTTTTAGTTTTTGTTGATAAACAATAATTGCCGACTCACGCTGCTCAAGGGCTAAATTAGCATTTATTAATGCCGTAGTAGTTGCGGGGGTACTAGGGTACTTTTGATCAAGCTGGTTAAGCTTAGCTAATAGTTCGCCGCCTTCGTAATACTCATTAATATATGTAGTGTATAAATTGACGTACTGTTCTATTTCGCCAGTACTGGCATTACTAGGTAAACTGTAATTGGTAAACCATTGCTCTACAAATGGGCGCTCATTTTGCTCAAGTAGCCATTCTCCATACAGCATATGCCAATAAGGTGATAAAGAAGGTTCAGTATTTAATGCATCATTAATTAACTTTATAGCGTGTTTTTTCTCATCTATTTGATACCAGCTACGCGATAGCTCGGCTTTCATTACGGGTGTTAAATTTTGCGCTTCTAAATTACTTAAATGAAAAATAGCCGTGGTTCTATTTTTGCTATTTAAGTGGCGCTCACTTTGTCTGAGAGATTCGTTCAGCCTAAGCTGTTGCTCAAGCGTAATTATGTCGTCATTTCGCTCATTAACTGGTACATACTCTAAGGTGTTTAAAGCACCTTGGTAATCATCTATTGAGCGCAAAAATAGGGCATGGCTGTAGCGTAACTGTGGATTAAGAGGAAACTGCCAAAGCACATTGTTAAATAACGTTTTTGCCTTTTGCGTTAACCCATTTTGTTGATAAATAAACGCTAAGTCATAATAAAGCCAAGGCTGCTCAGGGGCTAATTCTATGGCCTCTCTTAAAGTCTGCTCAGCAAGTTCTACCTCACCCGAATCGGTGTACTGACGTGCTTTTTCGCGAAGCAGGCTACTCAATGAAGCTTCATAAACGCTCTTTAGCTGTGCTTTTTGCGTATTGGATAAAGCATTGTAAAAGTTGATTAACGACTGCTCAGAGTTATCCAGTTCAGCGATTTCTAATAACCCGGTCAAGGCACCATTATTTAAAGGATCACCTTTGAGCACCGTTTGGTATATGGTTGCCGCCTGAGAGAAGTTACCTTGTGCAAACTGTAATAGCCCTCGGTTATACAAAACAGTAGCAGGGTCTTGTTCTAAGGTCTTGGCTAAATCTAGCTTTAGCTTGGCTGTTTTAAATTCACGCTCGTTTATAGCTTCTTTTGCTTGACGGATATAAAGCCAAAATTTAGCTGTAGTGGCTAGCGCTTTTAATGTTTCGCGCTCAGCAAAATCGGCAGTGTTACTTTGCGCTCGCGTAAAATAATTATATGATTTTTGGTTTTCACCCATTCGCAGGTATAAGATGCCAAGGCTGCGCATAATCGCGCCATCTTTTGGGCGCCCTTTGAGTGCTTTCAATAAAATGGGCTCTGCGGCAGCTAACTTGTTTTTTTCAAGTAATGCTTCTCCTTTCACCCATAACTGATAGTGCGGATTAGCTAATAGCTTTTGTCGCGCTTTAAGATCTTTTTTGAAATCTTGATACTGTAGCTCACCTTTACTACTGAAAGGGTACACAGTAAAGTAGCGCTGAAATTGCTTATCAGTAGCGCTGTTTAATTGCATGTTAGATAGAGCACCTAACCAAATCGCTTCTACTTCATTACTATAACGAGAGGTAGCACCATATTTGCTTAAAAGAGATAACGCAGCGTCATCAGTCGGGTTATTTCTGAGTAAGTGGCGAGCGTATGGGATATCTATAGCACCAATGTTTTCATAAGTGCGTAGCAGCCTTTCGTAACCTTTTTTTACATTTTGCCATTGGCTCTGATCTTGTGCATACCAACTTAAATGCTCTAACTCAAACGCTAGGCTTGGATAGGCATTTTTAAAAAGAGAATTGTAAATTAAACGTGCTCGTTCAAAGCGACCCGCACGGGCAAGTAATTTAGCTTGCTGTATGTCCGCTTTATCTTCATTTTCTAATCTAGCAACTAATCGTAATTGCTCTATACAAGGGTGAATTTGTGTATTGCTATTATCTATTTTTCTTAATATTTGATTTGCTTGCCCCGCTTTGCCATTGGCAAATTCATAGCGAGCAAGCGCACACTGACTTTCTATGCGATTAGGCGCTATTGCCAATAGCTTTTGTAAGCTATCGGCAACTAAGTCTTTATTTTCTTGTACTTCACCAATGTTGATTTGGCTTAAAAGCCACTCAACAGAGCGTGTATCAATGTCATTATTTGTTTTAGCATGTACACTTGCGCTGACTGCTAACGTACAAACAACAGCCCATTTTAGCGACATTCAGTGCTCCACATTGGCTTGAGCGTCCCGTCTGCTGATATTGAAAAGCGTTTATTTAGTGTACTATTACCAAATAGATTTAATACACTGTCGTAGTAGCGAGTTCGTGTAAATGATTTATCGACCATCAACTTTTGTTGAATAGCCATAACCTGCGAATCATTCCCTTTTTCTTTTAGCATTGGCAATAGGGCAGCATTAAAACCAACTGGGCCACGCTTTTGGGTTTTGCCAGAGCTTGCATAAGTGTTTAAAGGCACATAGCCACGGCTGTTTATAGCCTCTAAAAAAGGACTAAATTGTTCGCTTAGCTGCGTTTTGTAAGGGGCATCCTCTGCCATCATACTGGCCCATAAGTAAACCCGAATAGCATTGTAGCTGCCTAAGTCAGTTGCTTTATTATTATGATAAAAGCCTTTTGCAGGGCTATACATTACCCAATCAGGACTAACGCCGTTTTTAGCGGTGTCTAAAATAAGCTTGGCAGACGCTTGATGGAGTTGCTGCCACGGGGAATTGGGGTATAGTTTGCTAAATTGCTGATAAATAAACAATGGAGAATAGCTAGGGTTAAGTTTGTAGGTGTTATTTTCATACTCAAACCCAGCCGGTGCGGGTAATAAAGTCAGCCCTAAACCAGAGATATAAGCGGTTTCCTCTCGCATAATACGCTGCGCTAGTACGGCAGCTAAAATACTATAACGGCGTTCATCCCATAAGATGGCTGCTTGCGATAAACTATATGCTATCCATAAATCAGAGTCTGATGCTGGGTTTGAGTCTAAAATTCCAGTGGTGTCATTACCTGTTTTGCCCCATTGCCAAGCAGGTAAACGTGTACTTAAATCACCTTCAGAGAGGTGCTCTTGCGTCCAGTCTAAAATAGTATCAAACGCAGCTTTATCATTTGCCACAAGCGCAAAAAATAGCGCGTATGATTGACCTTCTGAGGTGGTAATATTTTGCTTTGAGCCTAAGTCGATAACGCGCCCTTCATCACTAATAAAGTGGTTTTTAAATACTTGCCATCCTTGCCAGGGCTCGCACTGCTGTGTTTGCGCTGATACAGAAAAACTAAAAAATGTGACTATTAATAATGCACGGTTAAGCAATGTCATTATTCATCTCCTTCAGCTAAACGTTTATGGGTAAGTGCTTGCAGTAATCGCCATAAAATAAATGAGATCAATAACAGCGTTAATATCGAAAGTAGAGCTAAAATAAACGGGTGGTCAGACAAATGGAACCACACCAGTGTATGTACAGGAATATGGCCTACAAAGTATTGCTCATCAGTTTTTATGGTTTTAACACCTTGTGAGTTTATAACTGCGGCACTGCCTTTTAATTGACTTAATGTTTGTGAGTCCATAAGGGTTTTATCAATTAAGCCAAAAGCTTTTTCGGTAGTTGCATTGAGTGACACGACAGAGCGCTCAGAATCAAAAGGAGATTGATACGCTGTAATGACCGCCATATCACCACTGCTTTTTACACTTACTTGGATTTTGTCGGGCGTCTGCTCATCGTATGCACCGTTATAAATTGCCTGCTTTATTTCGCGCTGATTATTATTTAAAAGTACATTTGTTTGCACATCTTCATCTAGTTGTTGTGCTGTCTTGTTAGGCTTTGCAATAACTAGAATATCTTTATCGTCTAAACCAACGTTCTCATTTAAATGGGCAACGGCCATTCTATGGGTTGGGTAACCTGTTATAGCACCAAAATGTCCAGTAAGATTAAACAGTAACGTTAATGCTTTTGCAGAAGGTTGCTGATCAACAAGTACAAGTGTTTGTTGTAAGTCGGCATATTTAGTGTAAGGGAAACCACTATTAGCAAATACGTTTAAATCCGGCAGGGCAATGTAATGATCAAAACCACTTACATCAATGTGTGAATTACCATCAATAACTCCAAACTCGCCCCCAGGCGGTGCTATTGCACATTCGCCCTTTTTTAATACACCAAATTTAAAATCAAAATTTAGTTCGTTTCGTGTGGCTAAATTAATACCATTTAATGAAAAATTTTCTGCGTTTTGTGTGGTGTCCGTATTAGCAATAAGTGGCAATAATGTTTTTGTCGTACTGAGAGTAGATTCCTCATTATCTAACAAATAACCACTAATAAACTTTTGATTAATCAGCATATTTAACCGAGAGTCCAAAGACTCACTCTCGGGCGTGCTGCGATACTGTAATGTGATGGGAATGCCTTTTTCACGCCAGGTAAATAAATCGGGTGCAAAACGTACATTTAATTTCACAGGCCCGTTATTTAATCCCTGTGCTTGTAGTTGGGTATCAAAATCGATTAGTTCGTCAAAATGTACCGCTCTATCACCGCGTAACCAACGCGGGGCGTCGTAAGGCTTACGAAGCGGGAGTTGGTTAATTGCTTCTATGCTTGCAGTTCTACCTGTCATTACTTTGTGCCCGAAGGACAACCCAGTAACGGCTGTTTTTAAATCATCTTCATCACGGCCCAAAATAAGCAACATTTTGCTGTATCTATGCAGTGGGTTTGAAATAATCTCAACGGTTGGCTTTTCAACATCTGGGTAATCTTTTAAAAAGTCAGGCTTTGAATCGTTGGTAATAAAAACAACGCTGTGCGTATCTAATGATTTATTAATGACTACCGGGAAATCAGCACCGCGCCAGTCAGCTTGTGCGCCAAACCAACTAGATAAAGTGGCTGCCGCTTCAATCGTTTTGGTGTTAGGTGTTTTTGCAAACACAAACGGTAAGCTTAACTTATTATAATCTTTGGCATCAAAAAAAGGCGCTGGTAAATATTCCAAACGACTATCTATTGCTAATTGCTTTTGATTAAGTGTGATATTGCTCGATTTATTAATTTCGGTCCAAATAGAGCGGCTAAAGTAGTCTTGGCAACGTAAATCATAATAGCCCACAAGCTCAAAGCGTACTTGGTTGTAGTCTTGTACATATTTAGCATTGAGTTTAAGGCTATGATTAACCGTATTTTTAACTACACTTAGTTGCTCATTGATGGGCAGTACAGTGACTAAGTTTTCATTAAAATACACTTTTAAATGCGATACGTTAGCAATTAATGATGGCGAGTTTGTGTAAGAAAAATTAAGCTGTAAATCGGTGCTTAATTTATCAATGCGGTTTGTAAAATCCACTCTTGAGTTATTGTTTATGCCATCTAGCTTGTAACCATTAAAACCTAAAGCAGCAAAGTCTAATCGTAAACTAGATACGTTGGCGCTCTCAGGGTAGCCATTTATAAACACAGATTTATCGTGCATTGGCTCAATAGCACATGCCTTATGGGCGCTGCATGTTATAAACAGTATTAGAAATGTATTAAGCAAATTTTTAATCATAATTATTATGCACTATTGGTTTTTTAGGGGTGAAAGAGTTTATATATACAACAATTTTTGTCATTAATTTTACAAACGGTTGTAACGGTTTAGGAGCATGAAACAATAAATTGCTAAATCCTCTTAAACTTGTTTTTTGTACTTCTTTAAAACTATAAGAAGGGCGGTCATGGCGAAAGTTATTTTGCCAATCAAGCCATGCATCCGCTCTTGAAAAGGTGCATTGTATAAATGCTTTTTGCTTTTCGAGCGAAAGATCTTTTAAGGTTAAGCCTATTTGTTTGTTTCGAGTGTTACAAACATACGTTGTAAACGAAAATTGCTTATTACCGCGGCTCATTAATAGCTCTATTTTATCGTTTACACGGCATAAGTGAGCATGTTCTGTTTCAATGCCCACCCCGTTATCAGAGTAATCAGTTATTTTAACTTTTAACGTATGGCCATTTGCTAAACGCACACCCGCTGGAAAGTGCGCCTTAATACGATGTGATTGCCTTACTTGTCTTGCTTCGGCTGCAACGGCTACCGCAGCACCTAGAATAATAATATTGTAGATTGCCCACCCCATGCTTATCAGTAAAACGCCCACTTGGCTTGGGTCGCCAAAGCCTAAGCGTAAAATACCTACCAGCATGCCGACTAGGTTTATCAGCAAAAGTACCAAGTAAGGTTTAGATATGCCCCAATCGTAATGTTCTTTATCGTTTAAGCCACCTTTCTCGGTCACATTAAATTTACCCTTATTAGGGTTTATTAACGCAACGGTTGTTGGCTTTAATATGTACCACGCAAGCACAGACTCATACACTTCACCCCAAAAAGAGTAGCGATATTTACCCTGAATGCGCGAGTTGGTCGCTTTTATTTGTATTAACGTAGGCACTACGTAAATAAAAATGGCTAAAAATGGGGCATAAATAATGTACGCATTAAAGTATATAAGCGCTAAGGGGGCGGTTAAAAATACAATCCGCGGAATGCCTGATAAGAAATGCAACATGGCGTTTAGGTAGCATAAGCGCTGAGGTATATCGAGCCCTTTACCTAAAATTGGATTATCGAGTCTAAATATTTGCGCCATACCTCGCGCCCACCGAATACGCTGACCAATATGAGCTGAAAGGCTATCTGTAGCAAGCCCTGCAGCTTGAGGGATATTAATATATGCGGTTTTATAACCGGCACGTTGCATACGCAGAGCAGTGTGGGCATCTTCAGTTACCGTTTCAAAAGCAAAGCCACCAATATCATCCAGTGCTTGTCTTTTTAGTACAGCACATGAGCCACAAAAAAAGGTCGCATCCCACATGTCATTACCGTCTTGAATTAGCCCGTAAAAAAGCATGTTTTCATTAGGTATTTGGCTGTGGTTATTCAAGTTACGCTCAAACGGGTCCGCAGAAAAAAAGTGATGCGGTGTTTGCACTAAACATACTTTACTATCTTTTAAAAATTGTCCCATGGTCATTTGTAAAAATGAGCGGGCAGGGACGTGGTCGCAATCAAAAATAGCGATGTAATCACCGTTGGTATAGCGCATGGCGCTGTTCATGTTACCGGCTTTAGCGTGGTTATTATCAGGGCGAGTTAAATAACCGACTCCCACTTTCTGAGCAAACTCTTTAAATTCAGGGCGTTTTCCATCATCAAGAATATACACGTTTAGTTTATCTGCGGGCCAATCAATACTCATGGCCGCAAGTGTGGTTGGCTGCACAACACTCAGTGGCTCATTATAAGTAGGTATGTATACATCAACTGTTGGCCATAAGTCGGTGTTTTCAGGCAACGGAACAGGTTTGCGCTCAAGCGGGTTTATAGTTTGGAAAAAGCCTAAAATAAGCACTAACCATGCGTAGGTTTCTGCAAGTAGCAACCCCGCGCCCAAGGTAAGCGCAACAGGGTCATCCCAGTTTAGGGTTTCTGTGTAACGCCACCACAAATAACGCGATGAAGTGGTTACCGATAGGGTGATCATTACAATCGTGGCCATTTGCCCTTTTACGCGCTTAAGCCCATAAGCCACTATTAATATAAAACTAATAAACACAGCTTGTGCTTCTAAGCTAAACGGAATGGTGATAAAAATAGCCAGTAAAAACAATATAAAGGCCACAACCACATACTTTATTAGTTTATTTTGCCATATTTTGGCATCTGCCATGGTCTTAAATGCGCTTTTTTTAGGTCCTTTAGCATTTTTTGACAATAAGCGTTTTAGCATTCGCCCTAACTTTAAATCAAACCAACGCAACTGTTTAAGTGAGTAGCTTACCCCATTATAAAACTGATTAGAGAGCCGCTCCCTTACTGAATTTTTTTTGGGTCTGTATTTAAAAAATAATAAATAAACACTTTGAATGATAAAGCGCAAAATATTTGAATAAATAAACGTACGGTACGGTAAGCGCAGGTGCGGGTAGTAATCATATAAAATAAGTTCAAAGTTAATTTTGTGGTCTTTTATATTGATAAACAATGAACTAATTAGCGTAATAAAAGGCATTAAAAAAGCCTCAATTACGTTTACTTTGTGCTGATTAAAATAACTATGAAACTTAAATAAAATATAACGGACAAGTTTTTCAGTAAATATAATGCTTAACAGTATATATAAAGTACTGTGTATTGGGCGCTTATAAAATAGAGAAAAGCTCATAATTACAAAGCCGACTTACTTACAAGCCAACCGGCAAGCGTTTCAAAGTCATCGTTAGCAACACTGTAAGGTGCACAGTTAAGCGCTACATTTCGATAGGCTGTAGACTCTTTTATGACTTCATCACTGTTTATAAAAAAAGGCGCCATAAATGGTAAAGTAGATTGCCACAATGAAAACAGGTCAAATTCAAGTGTTGATGCAGAGTTATAACGATTGACTAAAAAAAAGTGTTTCCACTGATTGTCAGTCTGTTTTAACGTTTGCAGGTTTTTGTAAATTAAGCTGTGACAAATAGCATCACAATTAACTATTTCAATTACTATGTCGTTTTTATCTAGGGGGTAATGGGTAATATCGACATGTGCAGGGCAATCGAATAGAAGCCAAGTATCTTTGTTATAATCCAGTTTATTGCAATTGTTAACAAGCTCAAATAACGCTTCATGACTTACGCAATTGTTGCCGAATGGCAAAAATACAATGCCATCACTATCTTGATGAAAGTGCGCTAAAGCGTCCTCAAAACGTTTCTCATTGCTCCAACCCTGGTTGTATTTCCAAGGCAGGCCAAAGTGCAGTCCCAAATCGCTTTTAGAATCTAAATCTATAGCAATCACATCTGAGCCTGATTTTTTTAATACGCAGGCTAAATTGGCAACCATCGAAGTAGCGCCAGTACCGCCTTTAATGCCTTTTAGAAAAATTCTTTGCAAAGGGTTGTTTACCTGTCGTTTTAATTACACATTACGCATTTACCGCACGGTGTATTTCGTTTAGTAATGCGTATTTTTTTATTGTTTGTTTATTTTTCTGTTTATTAACAATTTCAACGTAATCTTCGCTTTTGCCACCAAAGCGTCGTGCGAGGTTCTCAATGTCGTTGGATGTTAAGGTCTCAGAGCTTTTTGTTGTTAATTTGTGCATTGATGCCTTTGTGCTAAAGTTTATTATTTTTATTTAAAGTGGACAATATTTGTCTATTATATATAGAATAGCGGGTAAAACTAGTAAAAAAGTATTTTTTATAGGCTAAATTCAGTGCAAAACTTTAACATTTCAGGCTTACAGCCCGCTGCTACAGAGCTAAAACCTGCATCGTTATATGCAATTTTAGCCCCTTTAGATCATTTTTCTACTGAACTGGCCCTTCATGCAATTAACAAGCCCTCAACCTCTGATATTTATATTGTTTCTTCGCAAATAGAGACTTTTTTTGAGGGTGCTTACAGCGATGCTTTAAATCACGCATTTGACCAGCACAAAGTGCACCCATTCAGGTTTTCTGCTGACACCCGTGATTGGCCCAAACAACAAATAATTAACAACACTTTAAAAGAGCTAAATGCTTATAAACAGTTAAACGAAGCGCTAGTTATTGTGCACTTTAGCACGACGGATTTAGCCTCGGTGGATCAGCGGCAACTGACAAATAGCATTCATGCCTTTAAGGGTTTTAGTAGAGATTCGGGGGCGACTACTTTATTTTTAGTTTCTGGCCCTGAGGTAACTAACTATCGTTTTCTGTTCAGGCGGTTAAATGATGTTTTAGATGGGTTAGTTTATGTTGAGAATGATTCAACGGTGCGTGTGCTTGAATACGATTATTGGCACCACAGTACGGGTATTTTGGCCTCGGTGCAGTACCCTTTAATGATTGAGGATGGTTACTTTAAAGTCCAGCAAGATACTATTATTGAAAAACAACCTTTAACTGCAGGTGTGTTTGCAGATGAAGATGAAGTGTGGATTGTGCAAGGGGCGATTCCTGAAGGTACCAAGCTTCCTGCAAAATATAAAATAATAAAAGACAACAACGCGCTTTTTTCAAAAGGTCCTAAACTTGAAGCGGCGACATTGGTGTTTGCAGTGTCGCGTTATACTGATTTAGCTCTGCTTGCTAAGCAATGTTTTGAGCTTAGAAAAAACTGCGGCCGTTGGCTTAAATTAGTGATTCAAAACGTTGATGGTGTGATCCGCCATCAAGATGAATGCTTATTTTTGACTTTAGGTGTTAACCTTATTTTGTATAGTTTTTCGGAACCTTCAAGGTTGCTTTCACAGGTTCAGTCAATTCAAGGGTTTCAGTTTTCAAGGCCCTTACCGCCCTCTATTGAGCATGTACTTCAATTTACCGAAAATACCTTTTCGAAAGGCTACTTACCTTTTATAGAATTTACCAAACAGGTTGAAGTGCACAGCGATTCAGCTGTAAATCTAGGGGTTAGCGGGGTGTTGGTTAAACTTGAGCTTTTACCTCGAATTGATCCCATCCATCCATTGCATTTGTTTCATATTAAACGTGAAGGTGACGTTTTCAGTTTGGTAGAAAATACCGTGTACTTGTACTTGCATGCGTGTCGCGAAAATGATGTTAATAACGCGATAAAACACTTATTTAAATTAGAAACAAACGACTTTTTTGCACAACAAAATATAATCTCCGATCACTTTTATATTCAGCAAGAATGTAAACAACTCAGGCGTTACTATGCAGGGCAGGATATAACGGATTACTCTGCCCAATTAACGGAAAATGAAAGCTATAAATTTACTCAAGCAATTGATGCAAGTGTTGCAGCAGATATAGAAACCCCTGAGTTTACTAAAAATGAGCGCGCAGATGCCGTGCCGTTTAAAATGGCTTTAAAGAGTAACTTATGAGTATTAATCAATTATTGATTACAGCAATTTTAGCGATGCTAGTTGGCGTATTTTTGTGTATGTCGGGGTCGCTACTACTGAATAAATTAAAAAAATACTATGCTCAGCTTACGTTTAAGCATGAAGTACTTGAACCTTATAAACCAAATAGAATAAAGAAGGGTAAATAGTGAAATTATCAGGCTTAGGGGTATGGAACCTTTATTTTTTAGTTAAGTTTGCACTTTTTTATTATGGTGCGATCGACTTTAGCTTATTGGCAAATGCGGCGTTAGCTGCTTTTTTTGCTATTTCTTACGCACACCCTTTACTCAATAAAGTTAAGCATTGGTTAGGCGCGGTAATGGCCATCGTTTTATTGTATAAAGACTCGTGGTTGCCACCAATAGAGCGCTTAACCCGTCAGGCCGGCAATGTACAAGATTTCAGTTTTGGCTACTTTTTGGAGCTGATGGCGCGTGTTATCAATGTTGACATGTTATTGGCTTTGTTTGTTATTACGGTGTGTTTTTGGTATTGCTCGCAATGGATACGCTTCACCACAGTAACCGTTGTTGGGTTAATGTTTGTAGCTTGGCAAAGCAATCACAGTGAAGATGAATTAATGACCCAGCCAGTAGCAGCTAATAACGTAACAACAGCTGCGCCTCGTGCACAAGCACAAGTAGTAACACAAGAAGCAAAATCACCAGATGAGCAGTTAAAAGCGTTTTATGAACAACAAAGTAGACTAATTAGCCAATTCCCACAGCAATATAACGGTGAGTTATTTGATGTTATTGTGTTAAATATCTGCTCTATGGCAGTGGCTGACTTAGAAACTATTGGTGTAAGTCTTGACGATTTATACAGCGACTTTGATGTGGTGTTTTCTGATTTTAACTCGGCTACTTCTTACTCTGGACCGGCTGCAATTCGCCTGCTTAGAGCAAGCTGTGGTCAAACAAGTCAGACGGCTTTATTTGAGAATGCGCCTGAACAGTGCCACTTATTTAAAAATTTAGAAAGCTTAGGGTATAAGAGTAGTGTTGTAATGAACCACGACGGTCACTTTGATGAGTTTAAGGGCTTAGTTAAAAGGTTCGGAAAAATAGATGAGCAGCCTTACGATATTACTAACTTACCCGTTGCTCAATATGGGTTTGATAACAAGCCTATTTATTCAGACGGTGCGGTACTTAATTCATGGCTAAATGAAAAAGGTGAAGACTGTGCTCCATGCGCTATGTATTATAATACAACCAGTTTGCACGATGGCAACCAATTAGCTAATCAGCCACGCATGAGTAGCCTTGAAAGCTACCCGACCAGGCATAAAAACTTATTTAACGACATTAACGGGTTTATTAAAAATTTAGAAAAGCGTGGCCGTAATGTGATGCTAATGATAGTACCAGAACACGGTGCAGCTTTAAAAGGCGATAAAGTGCAATTTGCAGGTCTTCGCGAAATACCAAGCCCAAGTATTGTATCTGTTCCGGTGGCGATTAAGTTTATTGGTAAAAATGTACAAAGCTATTCACAAACGCTTGTAAGCGAATCAACAAGTTACTTTGGTTTATCGGAGCTAATTAGTGGCGTGCTTAGCACAAACTTTTTTGCAGGTAATGGCAATATTGCTGACTTAGTTGATACGCTGCCTCGTGCACCTAAAGTAGCCGAAAACGCCGATACAATAATGATGTATGTTAATAAGCGCCCTTATATCCAATTAGATGGCGGAGACTGGACCCCATACCCGCAAAACTAATAGCATATAGGTATTACCCCTTTTTAAAACGCAGCTTACACGCTGCGTTTTTTACTTTTAAGCTGGACGTTATTACAGTTTGATGTTTACAGGTGTAAGGTTACAGTAAAAAAGATCTGGGCTTGTCCAAATTTGTTTACAATTTACTGTATTGAATAACGCAGTTAGCGTATTATTCGGCTAATATAGTTTTTCCTTATTCGAGGATGTATGCGTCTAGATATTCATTGTGCCGACCGTGTAGGTATTGCCCAAGAAATCCTAAATATTTTAGTTAACTACGATGTTGACTTAAAAGGGATTGAGGTTGATTCGGTAAATTGCCGTATGTATGTAAGCTTTCCTGAAATTGAATTTGAGCAATTTCAAAAAATTATGCCTTCTATTCGTTTGATTGATGGCGTACATGATGTTCGCACCACTGCCTTTTTACCCTCTGAACGAGAGCATAACGAGCTCAATACACTGCTGCGCGCATTACCAGATGGAGTTATCTCGATTGACGCAAAAGGGTGGGTTCGTTTGTGTAACGATGCCGCCTGTAAAGACTTGCAACTAAGTGAAAAAGAAGTGGTAGGAGCCAATATTAATAACCTACTAAAAGGTTTTAATTTTACACGCTGGCTAGAAGGCAAAGAAGTACTTGGTCAAACAACCCGTGTAGATGTGGCCGGTGAAGACTTTATTGCCGATATTTTACCGATTGCCGTCCCGCAAGGTGGTGAAGGTGATGTGTTAGCTGGTGCGGTTATAAATATTAAATCGCAAAGCCGATTAGGTCAGCAAGTCAGTGCCTTTAGGCGTTATGGGCAAGAAAGCTTTGCAACTATTCACAATTTTAGTACTGCTATGCGCCGTGTTGTACGTGAAGCACGAAAAATGTCGCAGTTAGAAGCGCCCATTTTAATAACTGGCGAAACTGGCACGGGTAAAGAACTTCTTGCTCGTGCTTGTCACTATGCTTCTAACCGTTCGGTTAAACCATTTATCGCTCTATCGTGTGCATCGTTGCCTGATGATGTAGCCGAATCTGAATTATTTGGCTACGCCGGCTATGAAGAAAATACCGCGCCTAAGCGTGGGGTATTAGAACAAGCAGATGGCGGTACTGTGTTTTTAGATGAAGTAGGCGAAATGTCTACACAGTTACAAACAAAGCTACTGCGCTTTTTGCAAGACGGTACATTTAGAAAAGTGGGCGATGAAAACGAAGTAAAAGTAAATGTACGTATTATTGCAGCCACACAAAAAGATTTACCAGCCATGGTACAAGAGGGCGTATTTAGAGAGGATTTATATTACCGAATTAATGTGCTCACGTTAGAGATTGCACCACTAAGAGACCGTAAAGCTGATGTGGGTCCATTAGCCGAGCACTTTATCCAAAAATACGCACAGCAAAACGGCCATGCTATTCCGTTATTATCACAAGAATGCTTACGCTTTTTACAAGAATACCCGTGGCCGGGTAATGTACGCCAGTTAGAAAATGCGATTTACCGAGCTGTGTCGCTACTCGATGACAGTGAGCTGCGTGTGGAGCATTTACAATTGCCCACATTTACGCACGATCTAGGCTATTTAGAGTCAGATTTTGAGGGGACGTTAGATCAAGCTGTAAAACGTTTTGAAGCAACTTTATTACGTAAGTTGTATCCTGCTTACCCAAGTTCAAGGCAATTGGCTAAACGTTTAGGGCTTAGTCATACTGCAGTGGCAAATAAACTGCGTGATTATGGTATTAATCGCAAAACTGTTAAAGTTTAATAGCTGATTTACTGGGCGCCAGGGCGTGTTGTTCTTTGATGGTTGAATTTGCAGCAGTATGTTTGGTTTTTAGGCAAGGCAGAGCCTATGAAGTGTGGTTATTCCCCATAAATAGGCGATAACGCAGCATAAATGCCAAACATGCGCTGCCCTTCGGGTTCTGCCTAGGGGCGATAAACTCTTTGTTGCTCGGG
>NZ_PNCT01000204.1:0-242 GCF_005887365.1 Pseudoalteromonas sp. S3785
CAATAAAGCTAATCCTCGTGAAAAAAAAGAGTGTAGGTAGCGCTGCTACTTAGCTGCATTTGTTTGCCCATAAAATTAGCCGTACCGTTTTTACTCATTATCACACTGTAGTCAAACTCTTTTGCATCCTTAGCTTAGATTGCGTTCTATTTGCTTATACAGTTCGCGATAGAATGTGTGTTGTTTGACTCCATTGCGCCTGCGGCGTAAAGCGGTTCGCTAAATCAAAACACCCCTTTTCG
>NZ_PNCT01000205.1:0-449 GCF_005887365.1 Pseudoalteromonas sp. S3785
GCCGAACGCGCCCGCCCGGCGCTTGGGCTTCGTCCTTGGCCGCCATGGGTGTTGCCCATCCTCAACGCCTTGTGGCGGGATGGGCGTCACTAAGCCGGTAGTCGTGGATGTCGATGATGAGCGCTGGGCGAAACGCCTGCGCCTCGCCCGAGAACGCCTCCAGTGGTCAACGGCAGAGTGGGGGCCAGCTCCCGGCATCCTCGGCAGCCGCGTTCCCCAAAACCTTATCCAGCCCGGCGACGGTCAGGGCTGGTCAGAATGGAAATCGGAGGCCGCCTGAAATGACGATCCACCACGTGCCGAAGCGCAGCAAATCGAAGACCGCCGATCTGCAAATAGCACGTGAGGTTTCGGCGGCGCGAAAAGCGGCCGGGCTCACCTAGATGGTCTCCAGCCATGCGGTTGATGAGCAGGCCCGTAGGCTCATGGCATTCATTCCAAGGGATACG
>NZ_PNCT01000206.1:0-328 GCF_005887365.1 Pseudoalteromonas sp. S3785
AATTAAAGTCTTCGTCAAGATTTAACGTTGAGCGGCTCGGTCCATCACTTGGCATAAGTAAACGTAAAATACCCATAAAAAATGTAGATTTATTATAGCGAAACGAATACCCTACATTCGCGGCATTATTGGCTAAAACTAGTATATGCAACACTGGGCGGTTTGCTTATGTCTCACGAAATACAGTGTTTTGTGTTTGAATTGCTTTTTTTATTGTAGTTGAAGCTAAAATTTAGTTTAATAATTGCTCACGCGAGGGCATTTTTGGTCGGGTAGATGCCATTTTTTGACGCTTAAATTGCACACGATCAACACGCAATAGTTTTTG
>NZ_PNCT01000207.1:0-267 GCF_005887365.1 Pseudoalteromonas sp. S3785
CATCACCAGCACCATTTTTGAACTGCTCTCCAGGGATAGCACGTTCGCATGTAAGACCAGCATCTACAAGTACAATGTTGTGCTCGATAGAGATTACTGTACCTTTAACAATAGAGCCTTGCTCTGCTTCAAACCCCTTTAAGCTTTCTTCAAATAAATGCGCAAAATTATCAGACATACGAAAATAAGACTCATAAATTAATACCAATAAGAAACCATGCTGCAAAGAGATCTAAAAATAGCACTGGCGTCCTCATGCTGCATAAA
>NZ_PNCT01000208.1:0-364 GCF_005887365.1 Pseudoalteromonas sp. S3785
AATATCCTACTCCGAGAGTCTGACGCCGGTGCAGAAAGACTTTCCAACCAAGAGAGCCCAGCACAAATCCCCCTCCTCCAAGGCCTGCGGTCGCATCAAGTACAACAGGCGATGCGCCTTTATTCAGGCCCACCGCTATTGCGATTGATTGGCCTTTGCCGCAGCCAAATTTTCGCCTGTCCGCCACAGCTCCGGTTACAAAGTCTACGTTTATAGCGCCGAGCTTAGGTTCATCAGTTTTTAGTAGCTTTAGGCCAGTTTAGTCAAAATATAGGCTAAAGCCGCTACTACTTTGCGCCCAGTGGGATAATTTAAAACGAGGTTCTAGCTCCCTTAATATGGTGCTCCATCCTATCCTCGATCC
>NZ_PNCT01000209.1:0-235 GCF_005887365.1 Pseudoalteromonas sp. S3785
TGTTATTGCATCGTCAACTTCGATGGCTTTGGGCATCGTTTGCCCAGGAAGACCAAATACTGCGACTAAAAGAACAAAAGCAGGGTTATCTGACAGGATTGTATCCCAGTAACGACCTTCAAAACACAGCAACTGACACTGTACGAACCAAGCCTAAGCATAGGTTATATAATATCAGTATTTTTACCGGTAAATTATTACGGCGAATAGTGGCAAGCTCTGGAATATTCATCAT
>NZ_PNCT01000210.1:0-258 GCF_005887365.1 Pseudoalteromonas sp. S3785
ACTAAAGAAGCGTGCTGGCTAAAGTCTGTTAATTCACGAAAGCAAATCCAATCAAGTATGCAGTATAAAATGATGTTATGGCATTAAGAGCGTTTAAAGTCTTCATCGTGTAAATGATTATTTAAATAGCGTAATCTTTGTGCAACTCGTTCGTTTTGCAGATTAAAAAATAATTTATCGTCGCTAGTATCAAATCCTGAGCGTCTGCTAAGTGCTAATTCTACTAACGAGTCGTTACAGGCGTTATTAATATTAAGT
>NZ_PNCT01000211.1:0-268 GCF_005887365.1 Pseudoalteromonas sp. S3785
GGCTTCGTTCGAGAAGACTTCGTTACCTCCTAAGTTGATTAGAGGAGAAGAGGCGGCTTCGCCTTCGTCAAATTCTAGCTTAAGCTTTAGACGGTTACGTGGCAGCTTAGTTCCGCTAATATCAACGGGGGCGTTGTATTTACCAATACTGCGATAACAGTTTTATAAAGTGGTTCACCTTGGCTAATATCTTGCTGATGGAGTGAATCGTTAAGCTGCTAATCTTTTATATCTTTATTTCCTTCAAACTCAAAAAAGCTAATAGTAG
>NZ_PNCT01000212.1:0-257 GCF_005887365.1 Pseudoalteromonas sp. S3785
AGCTTAGCGAAAAAAGGGGTAAAGAGTCTTTTTGGTGTTGGATAGTTGGTTTCTTCGTGGCGTTCATGCCGTTGTATGTACTTGGTTTCTTAGGTATGACTCGTCGCTTAAACCACACTAATTACCCAGATTGGAACATTTGGTTATACATTACACCACGCGGTGCTGTCATGATTATCTATGCTATTATGTACCAATCCGTCCAGTTATTTGTTTGCTTTAGAGCGGTCGCTTCAGTTGTCGATACAGACGGCTCT
>NZ_PNCT01000213.1:0-247 GCF_005887365.1 Pseudoalteromonas sp. S3785
GAAGTTATTAATTACACAGAGCTAATCGCACTGGTATTTCGCTTTGCGACAGAGGACTTAAGAAATAACCCAGATTTACTCGACTCCCTAAACCTGCACGTGCGACAAACTTTATTAAACACCGGCGACGCAATGATCGCGCGCACCAAATTTACCGGCCGACACTACCTTAAATTTACGTTACTTAATGCCCTGCGCCAATTGAGCGATGTGCGCGCTGTGCTTGAGCAAAATAGCACTATTGCGT